>JAYRQH010000070.1:0-5640 GCA_041910715.1 Bergeyella sp. | reverse complement strand
TTGGCGGTGGTGGTGGCTTCGGTAGAAGTACGCGCGGCAGTTCCTCAGGGAAGTTTAAAGGGCAAGATATTCATGGCGAGCTGAATTTGACATTACAAGATGCAGCAACTTCGCATCAGCAAACTTTTGATATTAACGGTAGAAAAGTGCGCATAACAGTGCCGGCGGGTGTATACGATGGACAACAAATTAAGCTTAAAGGTCATGGTAGTCCAGGCCACAACGGTGGTCCAAACGGAGATCTTTACATAACCTTCAATATTGCTCCGGACTCTCAGTTTGAGCGCATCGGTGATGATTTGAAAACTAAAGTAGAAGTTGATTTGTATACAGCGGTTTTGGGTGGAGATATTATGGTAAAAACGCTTTCTGGAGAGGTGAAGTTGAAGGTGAAGCCAGAAACGCAATCCGGAACCACAGTTCGTTTAAAAGGCAAAGGGTTTCCAGTTTACAAGAAAGAAGGCTCCTTTGGTGATTTATTCGTAACCTACGAAGTAAAAATTCCCACAAACCTTACAGAAAAGCAAAAAGAACTATTCCAACAACTTAAAAATTCGTAGTGATGGAAGAAAAAATTTCACGAGACGATCTTGTCAAAATTTATAAAATCGAAATTTCATTTTTTGATCAATTGGAAGAATCGGGTTTGATACGACCGCAGGTACAAAACAATATAAAGTATCTGCTTTTTGATGATCTTGCCTATTTTGAAAAACTGACGGCTTGGCACTACGATTTGGATGTTAATATTGCTGGATTAGAAGTGATTGATCATTTGTTGCAAACCATCAAACAATTGCAGGCCGAAAGAAGAAAATTGGCTCAAACTTTCAGTGAGTCACTGGGACATTATGAAGATATTGAAGACTTAATCTAATATCGGAATCGCTTACACAAATTTGCATGGAAATTTTAGATCTACTGATTATTGGTGGCGGTCCCATCGGTCTTAATTGCGCTTTGGAAGCTGAAAAGCATCACCTAAACTATCTCATCATCGAGAAAGGGACTATCGTTAATTCATTATATCATTATCCCTTGTATATGCGATTTTTTTCCACTGCAGACCGATTAGAAATTGCAAACATTCCTTTTATAACAACGGCACCAAAACCAGGACGTCAAGACGCTCTAGAATACTATCAAGGGATTACAAGACAACGAAAACTGAAAATCAATCTCTACGAGGAAGTTAATTTTGTGCAGAAGCAAGAAGAAGAGTCACTTTTTACAATTACCACCACAAAATCGGTTTACTTCGCAAAGAACATCATTGTAGCAACCGGCTTTTATGATATTCCCAAAAAACTGAATGTTCCTGGCGAAGATCTTCCCAAAGTAAAACATTACTACAAAGAACCTTATCCTTTTGCACAACAAAAAATCGTGGTTGTTGGCGCGAGCAATTCAGCGGTAGATGCTGCATTAGAAACCTATAGAAAAGGCGCTGAAGTAACGATGATCATTCGCAGTCATGAGATTTCGTCATCTGTAAAATATTGGGTGAAGCCCGATATTGAAAATCGGATTGCGGAAGGAAGTATTCAAGCCCATTTTAATTCTAAGTTGATTGAAATTAAAGAACGATCTGTCGTTTACCAAGATGCACAGGGTGATAGTTACGAAATTGAAAATGATTTTGTGCTTGCCATGACAGGCTATGTGCCGAATTTTGAATTTTTAGAGTCACTAGGAATTGAATTACTTGGAGATAATTTAAAACCTGACTACAATCCAGGAACCATGGAAACCAATGTGGAGAATATCTATTTGGCGGGTGTTGTATGCGGTGGACTGGATACGCATCTGTGGTTTATTGAGAACTCACGCGTTCATGCGCAGTTAATAATTGAAAATATATTGAAAAAAAGAAGTTGATGCTTTTACCACCAACTTCTTTTAAAACTGTATTCTTATCTACGGCTTATTTTTTAGCATAAAGCATTTTCGGAATTAAAACAAAATAGCCAATTGCAGCCACTAATAGCAACAACGCTGTTAGAAACCACAAGGTACTGAAGCCTAAATTCTCTGCGATGCTTGTTCCCAAGTACGGTGTAATAATGAATGCCAACGAATTGGAAATGCCCAGCAATCCCATATACGCCCCCTTATTGTGAGTTCCAGAACGCATAGCTGTAACGGTGGCCATAAAGGGCAAACTCCAAATTTCACCAACACAAAGAAAAATCATCGCCAAATAGAGTAACCATAGTTGACTGCCGAATCCCAATAGAAAGAAAGAAACGCCGCAAAGAAATGTTCCTAAAAACATCGTAAATGCCACACTGAACTTGGTTTCTGCAATTTGTACCAAAAGCATTTCCAACAAGACAATCAGAATACCACTAAATCCTAAAAGATAGCCTAATTGATGTTGTGTAAGTCCCGCCTCGCTTTTATAAAAAATGGTGAGCGTACTAAAAAGCTGGAAAAAACACATGGAGAATGCTAAGCTCAAAAGACAGAATAGCAAAAATTTGGTATCACGATATGGTGATTCCGATTTGGCAACGACCTGTTTTTTTGGCGCGTCTGGATTGCGATACGATCTATTCTTGAAAAACCAAACGTAGGTAATTCCCGCAAGTACAGCTCCCGCTGCATTGGAATAGAATAGAAAATCATATGAAATTGCTGATAAAATTCCGCCCAAGGCAGGGCCAATAGAAAAGCCGAGGTTTATGGCCATACGATTTAGCGAAAACGCTCGTGTCAGGTTTTCAGGTTTTGCATATTTAGAAACTGCTACAGAATTCGCTGGCCGAAAAGCTTCGCTAATACAGCTTTGGATAAAAATAATTGTAGCCAGCCCAGCTTCAGTAGGAAAGAGAGGTATCAAACAAAATAGGGGAGCACTGGCAAATAGACTAACGGTCTGCACTTTAAATTCACCTATTTTGTCCGTTAGCAATCCACCTACATACGATCCTACCACGGAACCTACACCAAAAAAACTCAGAACGAGTCCGGCACTTTTCAGTGAAAAACCCAAATGATCGGTCATATAAATACCTAAAAAAGGCAAAACCATAGAACCGGATCGGTTGATAAGCATCACAATGGCAAGCATCCAGCTTTCTGCTGAGAGGCCTTTGAATGAATCCATGTAAATTTTTACTAATCTCATATTTTCTACTTTTTTAAATAAAAAAAACAGGGCAAAAAAACGTTGCCCTGTCTATTTATGAATATAAATACTACTAAGCAGGCTTGTACGAATCCTTCAGGGTAACCGTTCTGTTAAAAACAGATTGATTTGGCGTAGAGTCGCTATCTTTGGTGAAATACCCAATCCTCTGGAACTGTAAAGGCGCTCCAACTTCAACTTCATTAATAGCAGGTTCGGCGTATGCGGTAATCGTTTTTAATGAATCTGGATTGATGTACTCAAGGAAATCGGTGTCTTTTTCAGCATCGGGCTGCTCCACAGTGAAAAGGCGTTCGTAAATGCGCACTTCTGTAGGGACAGCATGTTTTGCAGAAACCCAATGTAATGTTCCTTTTACTTTTCGTAAACTTTCTTCGGTGCCACTTCCCGATTTGCTCAGTTCATCATAGGTAGCATAGATGGTCGTGATATTTCCATCCGCATCTTTTTCTACACGTTCTGCTTTTATGATGTATGCTGATTTTAAACGAACTTCGCCACCTAATTTCAAGCGGAAAAACTTTTTGTCGGCATCTTCTTTAAAATCTTCTCTTTCGATATAAATTTCACGTGAAAATGGAACTTTTCTATTTCCAGCGTTTTCATCTTCTGGATTGTTTTCCGTTTCTACCCATTCTTCTTGATCTTCCGGATAGTTTTCAATAATCAACTTCACAGGGTCCATAACCACCATGAGTCGTTTTGCTTTTTTATTCAGATCTTCACGAACCATGAATTCCAACAGCTGAATATCGATTAGGTTTTCGCGCTTCGCAACACCCACACGTTCAATAAAATTTTTGATAGACGCTGGTGTGTAGCCTTTTCTGCGTAAACCAGAAATGGTAGGCATACGAGGATCGTCCCAACCTGTAACGACGCCTTCGGCTACCAAACGCTGTAGTTTTCGTTTAGACGTTATCATGTAGGAAACGTTCATCCGCGCAAATTCTCGTTGCTTTGGTCTTACTTTTTCCTCATCGTATACTTGGTCCAGATACCAATTGTACAGTGGTCTGTGGTTTTCAAATTCTAACGAGCATAACGAGTGCGAAACCTGTTCTAGATAATCACTTTCGCCATGTGCCCAATCATACATCGGATAGATTTTCCATTCTGTTCCTGTTCTGTGATGAGGTCGTTTCAAAATTCGATACATCACTGGATCTCTCATATTCATGTTTGGAGAGGTCATATCAATTTTTGCACGTAGAGACATGGTTCCTTCTTCAAATTCACCATTTTTCATACGTTCAAACAAATCCAAGGATTCTTCGATTGGACGATTGCGAAAAGGAGATTCCACACCATCTTCCGTAGGATTTTTACGTTGTTCGGTAATTACTTCCGAAGGTTGCTCATCAACATACGCTTTTCCCTGGTTAATTAAAGAAACAGCCCATGAATACAACTGATGGAAATAATCTGATGCATATAACTCTTTATCCCATTTGAATCCCAACCATTCAACATCTTTTTTTATTGAGTCTACGAATTCTTGTTCTTCCTTTTCAGGATTGGTATCGTCAAAACGAAGATTAACAGGTGCGTTATATTTTTCTCCTAATCCGAAGTTAATGCAAATAGCTTTGGTGTGCCCAATATGTAAATAACCATTGGGTTCTGGCGGAAATCGAAAACGAATTTCGTTAGCCAACATACCGTTGCTAAGATCATCTTCTATGATTTGTTCAATAAAATTTAATGATTTTTTTTCCTCTTCCATACGGTTTATCAATCTTCCTGCAAAGGTAGGAAATTTAAGTTTTTTAGACGAAGAATATGCTCATTTTGTTTTTGTACAATGAGGTTAATAGGGTAGTGAAAAGCTACTCGTCCTAGTGAATTAAAGTAGAAAACGAGATGCTCTTTTAATGCGTTCTTTCGTGCCACAACTGATCTCCCTTCAGTACCAACTGCGTCGGGAAGTTATTGGTGAAAAGTGCCCCTGTTCCCAATCCTTGCGGGATTTTTGGATTTTTCGAGTAGGTGTACTGCGCAATGGCGTTGAGGCCGATGTTAGACTCTAACGCCGAAGTAATCCACCAACCAATATTGGAGCGTTCGGCGAGGGTAATCCACTCGTCACTTCCCTGAATTCCACCCACTAACGAAGGTTTTAAAATAATATACTGTGGCTTGATGGTTTCTAATAGTGTTTCTTTAGCTTTAAAATCCAAAACACCAATCAGCTCTTCATCCAGGGCAATAGGTGTTGGGGTTGTCGCGCAAAGTTTTTTCATAGCTTCAACTTGTCCCGCTTTAGTAGGCTGCTCAATAGAGTGAATTTCTAATTCCGCAAGTTCTTCTAAAACATGCATTGCTTCTGTGGGCGAAAATGCCCCATTGGCGTCCACCCGCAATTCCAACTGGTCCTTAGGAAAATTTTTACGAAGCTCTTGGATAACTTTTTGTTCTTCGCTCCAGTTTACCCCAATTTTTAGCTTAATACAATCGTAATTTTCGGCAAGCTTTTGTTCAATTTGCTC
>JAYRQH010000069.1:0-4434 GCA_041910715.1 Bergeyella sp. | reverse complement strand
TTATAGTAACAGGGATTTTCTCAGTGGCAGCTATTTCGTTTCAAAGCTGTTCGGATGAGTGGTTAGACCTGAAACCAGAAGGCCGCCCTGTAGGAACTGAAGTAACTGTGGGAGGATACGAAGCCCAAGCATTTGGTTTGTATGCGAGCATGCGAACGCAGAGCGGAGTAAGTGACTTTTCTTACGTATGGACACATTCTATACGGGCCGATGATGCAGAGAAAGGTAGTACAACTTCCGATGGAGCTTCCGATGGAAATGTTTTTGATAAGTTCGGCTATGTAGCAACTAATGGTCATATCAAAAATGCCTGGAATGGGCACTACAAGATTATTTATGATGCAAATGAACTGATTAATGAGGCAGAGGCATCAGGAGATACAAGCGATGGAACTAAGATTAACATTGCCGAAGCTAAAGCAATTAGAGCCTATTGTTACTTCCAACTGCGTCGAGATTTTGGTGAAGTTCCTATTAACTTAAAAACAATTGATGTCCCTAAGGACGAAGTTGCACCAAAAAATACGATTGCTGAAGTTGATGCTCAAATTGTGAAAGATGTAACAGATGCATTAGAACATCTTCCGAATCAATGGGCAAGTGCTTATCTCGGACGTGCTACCAAAGGTTTTACAAATACGATCTTAGCAAAACTATACATGATTCAGAAAGACTACGCGAAAGCGCAAATCGCAGCAGAGAACATTATCAATTCAGGCGTTTATAATTTGAATACTTCATACGATATCGAGTTTACCAAGGCGGGAAATAACTCAAAAGAGTCGATTTTCGAGGTTCAGAAAACCTATGATTTTCCAACAAAATATTCGAATAATTTTTACGAAAGTCAAGGAGTACGTGGTTCTGGAGCATGGGATTTAGGATGGGGTTTTAATGTTCCATCAGAAGGTCTTGTTGCAGCATATGAAGCGGGTGATTTGCGTAAGAAAACTACCATTCTAACGTCCGGTGGTCCTGATATTTACAATACACCAGGTCTTACACTTCCCGACTCACCACCGCTCGCTCAAAAGTATTGGAACGGAAAAGCATATACTTTACCAGCGGAAAGAACACAGTATGCTCAAACTAAAAATCATTGGGAAAACATCAAGATATTCCGTTACGCAGATGTTTTACTTGTCGCTGCAGAGGCAGCAAACGAGTTAGGACAAACCGCTAAAGCAGCTACTTGGGTTAATATGATTAGAACACGTGCAGGCTTGGCAAATACAAACGCAGCAGATCAATTATCCATGCGTAATGCCATTAAGCACGAAAGAAGAGTTGAATTCGGTATGGAGTTCGAGAGATTCTATGATTTGGTTCGATGGGGTGATGCTATTACCGTTTTGGCAGCAAAAGGATATCAAGATCGTAACAAGTATTTCCCAATACCTCAAGAAGCGATCGATAAGTCCCAAGGTGTACTTGTACAAAACCCAAATTATTAATTTAGTAAAGAATAATCAAAATGAAACGACATATTTTTAAAGTTTTAGGAATTTTTTCTTTAGCTGCGATGGTTTGGAGTTGTCAAGACCTAGACCGACCTGAATTGCCAGCTGATTATCCAAAAGATGCCAATGCTCCAGGTGGTCCTCTAAAGTTTTATACGGCTTTTGACGGAACAAGTGATAATGTTCTAATGAACGCGGTAGATAGTATCCGTGCAAAATTTCCCTCAAGCAATCCTCTAGCATCAATTGACGGTGTAAAGGGAAAGGCTGTGCAAGGTGAGAAATATAAATACATTAAATACACGAGTGCAAATGATTTTGCGCAAAATGCCAAAAGTTTTACCGTTTCCGTATGGGCAAAAAAAGGTAAACTTCAAACAGATCATATTTTCAGTATGCCTACAGCCGCATCGTATCACTGGTCTGCAGGAACAATGTTTTTGTTAACGGAAGGATCCGTGGCAACGCCTGCAGTGAAATTTTTTGTGAAAGATGCGACTTCAGAAAAGTGGTTTGAATGGGTAAATGCAAATGCTGTAACAGGTTTCTACGACGGTAATTGGCATCATTTAGCCTTTGTCTATGATGCGGCAACATCCAAGATGACTTTGTACTTTGATGGTAAAGCGCATGCCTACGTTCCGGAATGGACAGGGCATGGCAATGTTGCTTTAGAACCTAGTAAGATTACGGGGTTAAAAATTGGAGCTGGACCACAAGAGTTTACTTCTACGGAAGTAGCAAACCAAGCAGATGATTGGTTGAAAAATGGCTGGACTGGTGGAATTGACCAATTCCGTATGTATACTTCGGCACTGAGTTCCGCGGAAGTTTCCCAATTATTTACCGCTAAGAAATAAGTAGAAGGGGAAGTATCAACTTCCCCTTTTTTTAATCTTCGTTATGAGAAAAATTACTATTCTGTTACTGCTCAGTATCGTTGCGAGTTCATGTAGCACTGATTCGGATACGGGAACTGTACCCGAACCTCCGATTACCAATCCAAAACCTACATATTCTGACGCTGAGCTTCTCAATTTGGTGAAAGTAGATGTTCTGAAATATTTTTGGGACTTTGCAGAACCTAATTCGACACTTGCCCGGGAACGATATCATGTAGATAACCCTGGGCTGGATGCACAAGTAGTTTCCGTCGGTGGTTCTGGATTTGGTTTAATGACAACTCTTGTCGGAATTAAAAATGGTACCGTTTCTAGAAACGAAGCTGTCTCCCGATTAACGGTCGCACTAAATTTTCTAGAAAAAGCAGATCGTTTTCATGGTGTTTGGCCACATTGGATAAATGGTTCGACTGGAAAGACGATTCCATTTAGTGTCGATGATAATGGAGGTGATTTGGTAGAAACTGCCTTTTTAGCACAAGGTTTATTAACGCTGCGTGAATATTTTAAATCCTCAACAATACAATCAGAAAAGGATTTAGCAGAAAAAGCTGACCAACTATGGAAGGGTATCGACTGGAATTTTTATACCCAAAATCAAAATGTTCTGTATTGGCATTGGTCTCCAACCGTTGGATTCGCCAAAAACATGAAAATTCAAGGTTATGATGAAACGCTTATTACGTATGTTATGGCAGCTTCATCACCTACATACACCATTTCTAAAGCAGTTTATACAGAAGGTTGGGCGAGAAAAGGAATGATAAAATCTTCGGCTAGCCAATATGGTATACCAACTGTGGTGGCACACAATGGCCAGAACGGACACGTCGGACCTATGTTTTGGTCACATTATTCTTTTTTAGGATTAGATCCCAATGGTCTGTCTGATGAATTTGTGAACTATGGAGATGTCGTGACTAATCACGCAAAGATTATGGTGCAGTACGCTATTACTAATCCAAAAAAATGGAACGGCTATGGCGCTAACAATTGGGGGTTAACAGCGAGTTATACACGAAACGCCGATGGTACAACGGGCTATCAAGCGCATGCTCCAAACAATGATACAGGAGTTATTTCTCCAACTGCAGCATTGTCAAGTATGCCGTACACACCCGTCGAAAGTATGAATATGCTACGATTTCTATATAATAACAAAGATAAATATATAGGTATGGCTGGGCCGTACGATGCGTTTTCTACACATTTTAATTGGGTAACACCTCGTTATTTAGCCATTGATCAAGGAACAATTGCACCGATGATTGAAAATCATCAGACGGGATTTTTATGGCATCTCTTCATGAATGCCCCTGAAATTAAATCTGGACTTAAAAAACTTGGTTTTCATTCGTCCAAATATGGCTTTTAGCAAAGTGGTTTTCCTATCTTTGTTCAAGTCGTAAGTTTTGAACCGATGTAAAATTGAATATATGAAGTTAAAGACAGTTCTTCTTTCCATAAGTGTTGCGTCATTTTTTGTTGCGTGTACTCCCCAAGCTTCAAAGTCAAATACCGCTACAACGATTTCGAAAAAGGTTTCAGACAACCGATTGATGGATAGGGTTCAGAAGCAAACACTCAAATATTTTTGGGATTTTGCAGAGCCTAATTCACTGCTAGCAAGAGAACGTTATCATGAAGATGGAATTTACCCACAAAATGATGCCCACGTAATTACTACAGGTGGTTCAGGTTTTGGTTTGGCTACCATTTTAGTTGGGATCGATCGTGGCTTTGTTGCCCGAAGAGACGCAGTAAAAAGACTTTCGCATATGATGGATTTCTTAGGGAAAGCCGATCGGTATCATGGGGCTTGGTCACATTGGATTGATGGCAAAACAGGGAAAACCGTTCCGTTTGGTAAAAAAGATAATGGGGGCGATTTGGTGGAAACTGCTTTTTTAGCATCTGGAATTTTAATGGTTCGGGAGTATTTTAAAAACGGAAATGCAGAGGAAAAAGCACTGGCAAAAAAATGCGACGATCTATGGCGTGGAATCGAATGGAATTGGTACACGCGAGGAGAAAACGTTTTATACTGGCATTGGTCAAAAGAATACGGGTGG
>JAYRQH010000068.1:0-8347 GCA_041910715.1 Bergeyella sp. | reverse complement strand
TTTTACCGCTCAGCGCAAGAACCGAAGCAATGTTTATTGAACAGTAGGTTTTTCCCTCGCCACCAATCGATGACGTCACCAAAATTACTTTACTGGTTCCATCTTCATTATAGAGAAATCTCAAATTGGCCCGAAGTCCGCGAAACGCTTCGGCTATCGAAGATTTGGGTTGTTCTAAAACACTTAAATTATTTTCGTGGTTATTTTTACCAATGACACCTAATAGCGGCATTTTTGTAACCGTAACCAGCTCTTTAATATTTCGAATTTTGTTATCTAACAAAGTAGTGATAAGAATTAACAACAACGGGATTGCTAATAAGCCTCCAATAATCATCATCTCGGTCTTTTTTACATCAGGCGCAATAGGACCTTGTCCAAGATTTTTTGCAGGATCAATAACGACGAGTTCAGATCGGTTTGTTGCTACCCGCATTTGCGATTCCGCTTGTTTGGAAAGTAAGAGGTTATATGCATTTTCAATAACATCATAGCCACGCTGTACATCGAACAACCTTCTTTGCTGCTCGGGAAAATTAACCAGAGAACGTTCCGCAACAGATATTTTAGCGTTGATTTCTTGAAGGTTTCTATTGAGATCTGAAAAGTGCTTGCGCAAACCTGATTCTGATCCTGATCGTGCTTCGGCAATAAGGCGGTTGATTTCGCGCATCGGTTCGGAGTTTGGCGTATAAATTTTAGCCATCTCTCTTCTCTTTTCATACAATGCTTTTAATTCGCTCACACTCAAAGAGAATTGTGAATCGGTGATACCCGCGGATCCAATATTTATTAACTTTTCTAAGTTGGAAGATACGATTGTACTGCGTACATTATTCAAGGTTTGGAGTTTGTCAACAGCTTCAACGCGCTGTTTCTCCAAATCTGAAATCTCCTCGAGTAATTTTGCATCTTTACCTGTAACATCGTACAGTCTTTCATTTACTTTCACTTGATTCAACCGTTGCGCTGCGGAATCTAGCTTGACACGGACTAAGGCTAAATTTTCATTTATATATTGTACCGTATTGGCATCGACCTCATTCTGATCTTTTAGTCTTTTCTTGATCAATTCCTCTATCGTTCGGTTCAAGAACTGAACCGTACCATTGAGATTATACCCCGACTTGCTAATCATCATGATGGAGGGTAATTCTTTATCAAACTCCACCGAAATATTAGAAACAATCGCGTTAACGGACTGATTGATGTCGGCAAATTTAACAATGATTTTATCTAATTTTATTGGTGTTTCATCGGGATTTTTTACCAGTTTAAATCTAAAATTTGGAGTAGTATAGTATTCTCCTACACTCACAATTTTTGGTGCCGGAGCAGCGTACAACGGAACCGGATGGTAGCTTTCGGTTTGATAATTATATAAAGACGTGGAAAGACCTTCCTGTGGCAAAGAAATTTCGTAACGGTCACCACCTTTAGGAACGAGTGTAATTGGAAAGTTCATCTGTTGAAGATGAGTCTCATCCACCTCTAGAAATACCGGCGAATCGTATTTGTCCAAATACGTTTCTTTAATTAAACCCTTTGTAGAATAGTTGGTGTACAATGCTAGTTTTTTCACCAAGAACTCATTATGTGATCGGGATAAAATCATTTTCTTCAGAAATACTCCATCTTTATTAGAACTTTGTCCCCAAATAAAATTGATGGACTGATTCGGTGTAAAATAACTGGCGGTATTATTAGAAATACTCAAAGAGAGTTGTGATGCATAAATACGCTGAGCGACATATTTACTATAAACATAGGATATACCGTACCCAAGGGCAAACATCAGAACAAACCAATACCAATTTTTTAAAAGTCTATGAAGAAATAATTCAATATCAAAAAAAGCGAAACTCGACTTTCTTTCGGCGCTCTTCCCATTCTCATCGTGAACTGGCTGATTATTGGAGTTTGGAATCATACCGCTAAAATTATAATCTCGTAATTAGTAAATAAATAGACATAACGGTTGTAAGTAGTGAAACTCCCGTAGTTAAAGTTTGTATAGGATCTTTCCCAAAACCGTGTAGGCTCTTCGCACGAGTATTAAGGTAAATCATATCTCCATTCTGAATCCAGAAATATTGAGAGTTTTGTACATCTTCCCTAGTGAGGTCTAGTTGTACCGTTTTTATTCCTTCTGGATATCGTCGTTGCAAGCGAACATTCTTACGGTCGATAGTTCGATTCAAACCTCCATTGTTAGCGATAGCTTCCATGATACTTAAGCTGTTGCTGTAGGATTTTTTTGGGCCTGTGCCTTCCGTAGTCTCAATGTCCCCAATAACATAGTAACTGATACCGTCAAGATTCAGGCGTACTTGCGCTTTTCCTACAAGGAAATTTTCATTTATTTTTCCTTGTATTTCCTGTTGAATATCTTCAATGGTTCTACCTTCTGCTTTAATGGGCTCCAAAATGCCTTGAATATTCAAATTTCCTTGAGAATCCACCCGAATTCCCTTGAAGAAAAATTCGGGACTTGCTGGGCTGTTTCCGCCACCGCCACCACTTCCTGCAACTGAGGTTGAACCTCCTTCCCCACCCGAAGTATTATATGATGTATAGAATTGAGCTGCATCACCTTTGGGCGTGGTAACAATATTTAAATTGAAAATATCATTTTTGGTTACTCTATAGACGGGAATATTGTATGGAATAAGTCCTTCTTCATTAATAACCAAACTTTCACTAGGCTGCAAATACTGAATATCTTTCTGAGATATGCACGAAGTGAATACTAGCCCAACAAAAAAGAGAATGATATAATTTATTTTTTTCATCTGATAAAAAATGTGTACAAAAATAACGAATTTATGGTTTCCTAAATTTTAATAGTAAATTAGGAAGATACGCACCAAAAAAGCCTAAGCCGACAACGATTAGCAATAATAGATTATTGTTTATGTGCCGAAAATAATAAGCAACACCTACAACAAAAACATAGTAAACTAAGATGTAAAAAGTGGATCTGCGGTGTGTTATTCCTAAAGACAAACACCGATGGTGAATGTGATTCTTATCGGCCTCCAAAATCGAGCGTTTTTTTGATATACGAACCAAAATGACATTCAGTGTATCTACAATCGGTAATATCAGAATAGCCACCGCAATCACAGGTGCCGACTCTAAGTGATACCGAGGGATATTTGAAATTTGCTTATCTATAAAAATATCGATAAAACACATTGCCGTAAATGCCAATAAGAAGCCCAAGATCATAGATCCGGTGTCTCCCATAAATATTTTCATGTTTCGATAATTGGAGAGATTATAATATAAAAACGCCAATACACAGCCAATAATCACGATGCAAAAGACAACGAGAGGATAGTTGTATGGTCCAAGTCTAAAATAACTTATTGCAAACATTAAACTACATAAAACCGAATATCCTCCTGCTAAGCCATCGATTCCATCAATTAAATTAAAGGCATTAATTAAAATAATAAACGTAACAACACTGAAGATGACGCTAACGAAATAATTCAGTTCATACACTCCAAAAACACCAAAAAGACTCCGTATGCGCACATCAGAACCTAATACCATCAGCAAGGAAACTAAAATCTGAGCCAAGAGCTTCTTATAGGCACGTATCACTACAATGTCGTCCATCACCCCTATGTAAAGAAGTATAATTAAGGACGCAAAAAGAAACTTATAAAGCTCGAAAAGTTCGTACGCAAATATGGAAGCACAAATACCTATGGAATAAAAAATAGCAATTCCTCCCAAGTTCGGGATCTTCCTAAGGTGTGAACTCCGAATTCCAGGTTCGTCCATTAGGTTTTTCCTTCGCGATATCTTGATAATTGTGGGAATCGATAAAAAAGTAATGAGAAATGATAATGCAAACCCAAGTGTTGCTTTTACACCAAATAATGGTAATCCCACAAGGTTAATAAGATCATCTATCATGCGTTTTATAAGTAATTTTCAGTATTGTGTTTTGCAAAGAAACAAAATAATTTAACATAAGTAAAGAATCCTACTCTACCTACGTCAAAATATTAGTACGTGGTCTTCGACCAGATCACATTTTGATAGCTGCCCCAAGTAAAGTTTCCTCTTTTTGCATTCCCCATCGAGAACAAAACATAAAACATGATAAAGTAGCCCAGCATTACATATTTCATTAGATACTTACGTTCGCCTTCAAGGCAAGCTATAATCCCTGGGACCATAAAGTATCCGGCCATGGTAAAATAAGAACCTGGCAATCGGGTGGCAAAAATTTCATTTCCTCGGAGAATATAGAAAAGGCAGAAGCCAAAGAATGCTAAATTCCTAAAGTATTCATAGTAATACACTTTTTTTGTACCTATCTTATCATATGCCAACAAGATGATAATAAAAAAGATGTTAAAAACATCAGCAAAACTGGTTTCCATGGCATTCCCGTAATAGCGGTCATTTTCGTAACCTGTGTATGCGTTGGATACATCTTGAGGCATAAGCGACTCAAAAGCGCCGCCAAACAATTTATAGACTTGGAAAGGAGCGAGAAATACCGATATAATCACCAACGTCGTCCAAGTTTTTGCATTGAAAGGCAGTTTAACCAGCCAATAGGCAGGAACAAATACAATTACGGACTTATGAAAACCTAACGCGATAAACATCACCAACAAAAACTTCCACATTTTTCGTTCTAAGATGTACGGTACCGATAGCAACACCAACGCACCGCCCATACCCTGTCGCATCTGGCCACATTCCACAATAAAATATAGTGGCAAATAATAAAATATAAAACTGACGCCTGGAAAGGAGGAGTATTTCGTTAGAACTTTATAAAGAATGGTGAGCGCAAGGGTGGCCATTACGAAGGTGAGCGCATAAAAAGGCAGTCCTAAATCGTAAAGTATTTTATTTAAAAGAACAAAAGCCCATTCCAACTCCATGGAGTTTGGCTGAAACGTTGCCTTATCCCAAACATCAGCGTATGTTGTATAGAGTGGAAAACCCTCTTCATACATATTTTTGTAGATCGGAAAATCGGCCCCCACATGATATCGACCTCCGGCTGCAATAATCATCACAATAATAGCGCCCAACAAAAGCCTTTTGGAATCTTTCGGGTTCATTTCGTCTCCCTTAAAAAGGAGGTAAATGAAAATGAAAAAGGGAATAAAAAAAATAGGATGTAATAAACTCATCTATTCAATTCAATATCATCATTTATGGTGTCTCGTTCGACAGTAAAGAACGTAGAGACAAATATATTAAAAAAACCAGTCGATTTTTGAGACCAACGAGGTATTTGACATGTTCCAAAATACTTTAACTAAGTTTTTTATAAAATGAATACAATCGCGAAAAGTAAAACGTATAAAAGATTTTTTTCTTTAGCGGCAAACTCCCAAAATAATTTTTCCCAAAACGTTTGTACTGCAAAATGTCCAATAGACCAATTTTTCGCTCCCTTAAAAAATTTTTAAAGTACTGATCCATTGATTCAAATACATTTTTATCCTTCACAAAGGCTAAATAAGCCAAGAAGGAGTAAACGCCCTGCAAAATTTGAAAATCCTGCAAATATTTGAATTGGCTAGTGTATGCTGATTGTTGAAAGACAGCTTCGACATCCTCTACCGCATGGAGCATATCCAAGCCGCGGATATCATGTTTTTTGGTGATCGAATCACTACGTTCCAAATACTGATAATGGTAATTTTGCGTCTGCGCAAGTACTTTACACTCCAAAACAATCTGCGGAATTAGTTGAATATCTTCAAAATGAACCCCTTTTTTAAAACGTTTGGAATCAAATAAGTGCCGTTGAAAAAGCTTATTACACGCAAAATAACTACTGTCGGAAAACACCGATAAGTGTTCCCTTAAAATAATTTTTTCGGGCAAATGGGGCATTTGCGGCAATCTCTGAGTCACCTCATCATACTCGTTGACTTTTTGAAGATTGCAAATCACTAGTTGTGCCTGATGTTTCTTAGCCAGATCATACATTTCCTCATACATAAATGCAGAAACATAATCGTCACTATCAACAAACCCTACAAACTCGCCCGATGCACGATCCAATCCGTAATTCCGCGCATCACTCAATCCGCCATTTTCTTTCGAAAAGGCTTTTATTTTTGAGGGGTATCGATTCTGGAAATCGGCGATTATTTGGCTTGAATTGTCGGTACTTCCATCATCAACTACCAGAATTTCAATATCGCTCAAAGTCTGATTCACCAATGAATTCAGACACTTCTCCAAATAATTTTCAACCTGATAAACTGGTATTATTACCGAAACTTTCGTCATCGCCCTACTTTAGTCTTGGATTCAGAATACCTCGTTTTGCTTGCTCATAGTCGTCAGGCGAGCATGCAACCCAATCTTCCTTAGCTTCGCCTTCGCCAAAATACCAAAGATTGCTAAAAGTATCTCGTTTGAAGGAATACAAAGAATCGTTCACCATGACCACAAATGTTTCATAAGATCGTTCTTTTGGATGGGATTTTTGAATGTTAATTCCCTCCACTAAATACCAAATCATTTGAGCCAGTAATTGATGATTGAGAACCGAATCGGCATCAAAATTAAAATTAAACAGACCAAAAGCCTTCAAATTCTCTCCGAGACCAATCTCTTGCATATAAGCGCATACCTCTCGTCGATTAAGCCCATTTACTTGAGGATGTATTGAAAAAGGCTCTTGAAAACTTTCGATTGCATCACAATTAAGCGTAACCAGATCCGCACCTCGGAAAAAAGGCTCCATTTTATGCGTGCTTCCCATCATTTCCGCAAGCCGAATGATATCAAATTCTACTTCCTTAATCAGCTTAACCGAATCTACTTCGTTTAGATGTTTTTGATAACCTAATAGATGAAAATCGCGTAAAGAGAAATTTTTGGTACTGAATATTTTATTTAAAAAATTTTTCTCATTGATTCCTTCGCCTTCATCTCCAAGCGATACCACATTCGATATTTGAGTATAACGTATGTTTTGCTGATGGAAGTTTAGCGCGTAGAAAAGGGAATATGCCAAATCCGAACTTCCACCAATAATAACAGGGATGGTATTTTTGTAAAGACATGCCGACACTACTTCCTGAAGTGCATAATGCGTATCTTCATGTGACTTACCCGAGATTAAATCGCCTAAATCACAAATCGGCAGTTCAAAATCAAGCTTTGATAGTTTGTAAAAATATTTCCGAAATGTTGTGAAATTCTGAATTTCGGCCTCCCCACGCGCCCCGCGGTAATCGGAAGCAAAAACCAGTGCGATACCGTTTTCAAAAAGCTCGTTCTGAATCAAGCTCCCCATCTGCCATGATTCTGATTTGAACGCTCGTGGCGGAATGATGAAATCATCTAAATTCATAAAAAAATTTTGACAAACTTACTATTTCCCCATTAAAAAACCGAATTATATGCGGCCTTCTTTCTTGAGTTTCCAATAACGTAATAGTCCAGAAACAGACATCCAGCTCGGATTCGCATACTCGTAAACTTGAATTTCTTCTGCAGATAAGCCGTTGGCTTTCATCTGATTTTGAGCATATTCCATAAACTTTGGTGTGATTTCGTCAGGTGAAGTTCCCGCGTCGAAATAAGGTTTTATCCAAGTGGCCCAATCGTCTAAAATCGCCCGAAGTTCTTGCGTATGTCGTTTGGTATTTTCTTGACGACCAAAATGGGTAAGATAAAAAGCTTCGGCATTTTCGGCATCGAGCTTATCCAATGATTGTTTCCAAAGCTCAATATTGATGTCTGGTGGTGGGCATGGCGGCACAACGGGATGATCTCCGATTTTCACGCCTCCAACATCGCCGGTAAAGATGACGTTTCCTAGGCGATATGCATTATGATGAACGGCATGACCTGGCGTATAAATGGTTTTGAATTGATGCTCTCCAATTTTAACAACATCCTTGTCGTCAACCTGAACGAGATTTTCTTCAGCAATTGGTTCCATTTTTCCCCAAAGCCGATCCATATCCTCACCATAAATCATTTTAGCCGAATTCCATAATTTCTCTGGATTCAGCATGTGCGGATAGCCTTTTGGATGAACATAAATTTTCGCACCCGCCTTGGCAAACTTCCAAGCGGCACCAGCGTGATCGAAATGAATATGGGTGAGTAGAACGTGTTTAACTTCATCTATATTAAAACCTGCCTTTTCAATGGCTGCTTTTAAATGTTCGTAGGTAGATTCAGGGCCAGACTCAATGAGAATTAAGCCATCTTGACTTTCGATTAAAAAAGAACCAATTGCATGGGGCGTATCTTGAAATTGCAAATCAAGGATTTTGATTTCGGACATAATTGAACTATTTTGAATACTCCAATTTACCACTAAAAAAGCCAT
>JAYRQH010000067.1:0-3014 GCA_041910715.1 Bergeyella sp. | reverse complement strand
GTGACCTTCGGGTTATGAGCCCGACGAGCTGCCTACTGCTCTATCCCGCGATGTACGGTTGTAATTCAATAAATTCTTAGTAGCTGGAACAGGACTCGAACCTGTGTCCGCCGTGGCGGATATGAGCTTACCTTACTCTGCGATATTATTACTTCTTAGTAGCGGGAACAGGACTCGAACCTGTGACCTTCGGGTTATGAGCCCGACGAGCTGCCTACTGCTCTATCCCGCGATTTGTGAGTGCAAAGGTACAATCTTTATTTAAAATTACAAGACTTTTTTAAAAATAATGTTTTCTTTCTACTATTTCAGGCGTTATCACTACCTTTGTACCCATAAATTTATTGAAATGGAGCACAGAGCAGGTTATGTAAATATCATTGGAAATCCGAATGTAGGGAAATCAACTCTTATGAATGCGTTTGTAGGGGAACGTCTTTCTATTATCACATCTAAAGCACAAACTACCAGACACCGTATTTTAGGAATTGTAAATGGAGATGATTTTCAAGTTTTATTTTCAGATACGCCAGGAATTATAAAACCAGCGTATGAATTGCAAAATTCGATGATGGATTTTGTTAAATCGGCTTTTGAAGATGCTGATATTTTGGTTTATATGGTAGAGATTGGCGAAAAAGAATTAAAAGACGAAGCGTTTTTTAATAAAATTATCCATTCTAAGATTCCGGTTTTGTTATTATTGAATAAAATCGACAAATCGAATCAAGAACAATTAGACGAGCAAGTTCAATTGTGGAAAGATAAAGTACCAAATGCCGAAATCTATCCAATTTCAGCTCTAGAAAACTTTAACGTTCAAACGGTTTTTGATAGAATTATCGAATTGCTTCCTGTTTCTCCCGCATTTTATCCAAAAGATGCTTTGACTGATAAACCGGAGCGTTTCTTTGTTAACGAAACCATTCGTGAGAAAATCTTGTTGAATTACGATAAAGAAATTCCGTATGCCGTAGAAATTGAAACTGAAGAATTTATCGAAGACGACAACATCATTAGAATTCGCGCCGTAATTATGGTAGAACGCGATACGCAAAAAGGAATCATTATTGGACACAAAGGTGCGGCATTGAAGAAAGTTGGGATTCAAGCAAGAGAAGATTTAGAAAAATTCTTTGGAAAACAAATTCACTTAGCTACTTACGTTAAAGTAAATAAAGATTGGAGAAGCAACGAACGTCAGTTGAGACGTTTTGGATATAATCAGAAGTAAGAAGAAAAAGCAAAGAATAAAGATAAAAGATGCCTGATGAACACTCATCAGGTTTTTTTATTCCAAAACTTTATACATCAAATCTTCTAATTCGTGCATTTGTGGCACACCGCGCTCTCTGTTTAATCGCGCCATAAAATAGAGTGAAAACCAAAAAACAACCATTATACCCATAATGCTAAAATCTAAAACCGTGGATTGTTTTAGCGACCAATGCGTGTAAGCCATCATAGCAAAAACCAAAAACAATCCTGCAATGATAAAATGCAAAAACATAAAAAGCGTCCACAACAATTGCTCTGGACCAAAAAGACCTTTTACGGTGGTTTTATCTTCGTTTGCTTCTAATTCCAAATGTAAAAATGGCGAATAGTATTTTCGTTTTTCTTTACTGAAATAAAAATACAAATGTTCGTCTATGATTTTGATTTGGTAATCCGACTTTAATTCGGATTTTAAATTTTTTGCTCTTTCTAAAATTTGCTCAACACTTTTTTTAGATTCCACCTCAAATCTGGGGCGAAGTGCGATGCTTTTTTCGGGTTCCATACACTCGGGATTTGTGCGAATATATAAATTTTTAACAAATGTTGAATAAATTTTTCAGCCTAGCCCAGATAAGAATGAAAACCCCGCAAATTTTACACCTATTTTTTCTTTTTATTGCGATAGCGACCTTAGAAGCTGCCGCAATAAATTTAGAAAAAAAGACGTAAAATTGTGGAGTTGTAATGGATAGCTGGAAAAAGCTCCAAAAAAAATCGTACTTTTGCCGATTCAAAATAAGATTATGAACAATATTGTTGCCATTGTAGGAAGACCAAATGTTGGAAAATCCACATTTTTTAACCGTTTAATTCAGCGAAGAGAAGCTATTGTTGACTCGGTAAGCGGTGTTACGCGTGATAGAAATTATGGAAAAAGTGAGTGGAACGGAAAAGAATTTTCGGTAATTGACACCGGAGGTTATGTTAAAGGTTCGGATGATATTTTTGAAGGAGAAATTCGTCGTCAAGTAGAATTAGCTATTGACGAAGCGGATGCTATTGTTTTTGTGGTTGATGTGGAAGAAGGCATAACTCCAATGGATGAAGAAGTAGCGAAATTGCTTCGTAAAGTTAAAAAACCTATACTTTTAGTAGTCAATAAAGTAGACAACGCCATGCGTGAAAAAGACGCAGTGGAATTCTATAATTTAGGATTAGGCGAATATTTCACGATTTCGGGAATGAGCGGAAGCGGAACTGGGGAATTATTAGATAAAATCGTAGAGGTTTTACCTGAATTACCAGAAGCGATAGAAGAAGAAAATCCGTTACCAAGATTTTGTGTTGTAGGAAGACCAAATGCTGGAAAATCATCATTCATCAACGCTTTAATTGGCGAAGATCGATTTGTGGTGACTGACATTGCAGGAACAACTCGTGATGCAATTGATACGAAATACAATCGTTTTGGATTCGAATTCAACTTAGTAGATACTGCCGGAATTAGACGTAAAGCAAAAGTAAAAGAAGATTTAGAGTTTTACTCAGTAATGCGTTCGGTAAGAGCGATTGAACACAGTGATGTGTGTTTATTAGTTATCGATGCCACTCGTGGATTTGAAGGACAAGATCAAAGTATTTTTTGGTTGGCAGAGAAAAACCGTAAAGGAATCGTAATCTTAGTGAACAAATGGGATTTGGTTGAAAAAGACACTATGTCAACAAGAGATTACGAAAGAAAAATTAGAGAAGAAATTGCTCCTTTTACTGATGTGCCGATTTTATTCGTTTCT
>JAYRQH010000066.1:0-2793 GCA_041910715.1 Bergeyella sp. | reverse complement strand
GGATCGCAACCAAAAAAAACGGTAACTAAAAAACCAACGACAACACAGCCTGTTCCTCCAAAAAAAAATCAACCTACAGAAACAACAACTGCTCCGAAAGATGCGGATGTTGTTAAAGTCTCACTCCCTGAGGTAAAACGAGAGTTTCGTGCGGCGTGGATAGCTTCCGTAGCGAACATTAATTGGCCTTCAAGAAAAGATCTCACGACCGATCAGCAAAAAGCAGAAGCAATTACAATCTTAGAAACCTTACGGAATAATAATTTTAATGGAGTGATACTGCAAGTGCGCCCGTCGGCAGATGCTTTGTACAAAAGTGATTTGGAGCCTTGGTCGTATTTTCTAACTGGCGAGATTGGTCGTGCACCGTATCCAGCATACGATCCTTTAGAATTTTGGGTGGAAGAATCGCATAAGCGTGGCATCGAAATTCATGTATGGCTTAATCCATATCGTGCCCATCATACGGGAGGTGGCTCAGTAACGTCAGAATCTATGGTTCGGCGATCAGGCGACAATGTGGTTCGGTTGAAAAACGGAATGTATTGGTTCGATCCTTCGAGTGATCAAACCCAAGACCATGTATCCAATGTGGTGCGTGACATTGTAAAACGCTATGACGTGGACGGAATTCACTTTGATGATTATTTCTATCCTTATGCAACCTACAATGGCGGAGCCGATTTTCCTGATTCTAAAACATGGAACAATTACAGAAATTCGGGTGGAACTCTTTCACGCGCAGATTGGCGACGTGCTAATGTAAATAAATTCGTGGAGCGTATCTACCGTGAAATTAAATCTGAAAAAAATTATGTAAAATTTGGCATCAGTCCTTTCGGAATATGGAAACCAGGCTATCCGCAAGGCATTACGGGCTCGTCTCAGTATGATGAACTGTATGCTGATGCCAAACTTTGGCTCAATCAAGGTTGGGTGGATTATTTTTCGCCCCAGTTATATTGGCCTATTGAATCTAAAGGGCAAAGCTTTCCAGCGTTATTGCAGTGGTGGAAAGATGAAAATACCAAAAACCGGCACCTGTGGCCAGGGCTGAACACGGTAGAAATTAAGGTGTCAGACCGTCCTCGCGAGATTGTAAATCAGATTCAAATGACTCGCTCTATTTTGCAAAAAGACGCAGGGGAAATCCATTACAGTATGGCTGGGCTTACAAAAAACGCCAATATGCTACCTTCACTTAAAAACGGTCCTTATTATGAACAGGCTTTAATACCGCGCAGTCCATGGCTAAAACCATTAAATTTGACAAAGCCAAGCCTCAATTATACGCATGCCGGCACCAATGTGATGCTTCAATGGAGTTCATCAACTCCGGAAAACGTTTACAAATGGTTGGTGTATACACAATATGGAAACGAATGGGAAGTGGAGATTGTGGAGCGACAGACAGTAAGCAAGTCTGTTGCTAAAACTAAAAATGGAAAGAATCTAAATACCATCGCTATTAAGGCTGTAGATAGACTTTCCAACGAAAGTGACTACGTGGCAAAACGTATTAAGTAGCAATCTTAACGGATGTTTTTATTGATATATAGTGTTCAATAAAAAAAAATAACTTAACTTGCGCCAAATTGGTAAAAAGGACTCAATATATGTTCATTCAGAAGTTGTTTTCATTTTAGTCAGTTCATTAACAACATTTTATTTTTTTAAATATGAACATTTTTATTTCAAACTTGAGTTACAACACTGTTGAGCAGGAACTTCAAGCATTATTCGAAAATTACGGAGAGGTAGATTCTGTAAAGATTGTTACCGATAGAGAAACTGGTAGAAGCCGCGGATTTGGTTTCGTAGAAATGCCAAACTCGGAAGAAGCTCTTAAAGCAATTGAAGGTCTTCACCAAACAGATTACAAAGCAAGAGTACTTAACGTAGTAGAAGCTAAACCAAAAGAAGCTGGATCTAGAGATAGAGGTGGTAACGGAGGTTTCAGAAGAAACAACAACAGATACTAAAAAATACAATCCCGACTTAGTCGGGATTTTTTTATGGTTTGATTCTAAAACTTGCCAGATTTTTACAAAGTTCCCACCTTTCCTTTTTACTGTACGAAACTTCCACTAATTTTAATCAAAATTATAAAAAATATGATCAACACTAAAAGACTTTCAGCAAAGATGGAAAAGGCTCTTAGCGAGCAAATGAATGTGGAAGACCTACAATCACGAATTTATTACTCATACGGTATTTGGGCATCAGACGAGGGCTACGGAGGAATTGGTAATTTTCTTTTCCGACATGCGCAAGAAGAACGTAATCACGCCGTGAAGTTTATGATGTATATACTGAACCGCGGTGGAAAACCGAAAATGAATGCCTTACCAGCACCAGGGAAAGATCCTAAAAGTTTAACCGAATGTTTTGATTTGGTGTTCAAACATGAAGTAGATAATACCGAAAAAATATACAAATTGGTTGATCTTGCTCTTGAAGAAAAAGATTGGGCAACATGGAATTTCCTACAGTGGTTTGTGGAAGAACAAATTGAAGAAGAAACATTGGCTATGAGTTTAATTGATAAACTAAAGATCGCAGGTGGCGACAAAGCAACAGACGAATCGCTATTTAATCTAGACAAAACGTTAGAAGCAACACCGGATGACGCCCCAATGGCTCGCGATGCAAGCGGCGACAATCCATAAGATACTTTAAAAAACTATTTATAAAAGAATCTATCCAGCAAACTTGGGTAGATTTTTTCGTTACTAATTGAAAAACGGTATCTTTGCAAACCTTCCAAAAGTGAAGGGCTTGTAGTAATAATTT
>JAYRQH010000065.1:0-5127 GCA_041910715.1 Bergeyella sp. | reverse complement strand
GTTTAGCCAAATGGTAATGAGAAAACACTAAAAAAGAAAATGGAAATTTTACATTCAAAAATATACGGACAAGAACTTTCGGGAACGCCATTGTTGGTATTTCACGGATTGTTTGGGATGCTTGATAATTGGGGGAGTTTTGGTAAAGAAATGGGCGAGCTGTATCCTGTCCATTTGTTGGATTTACGCAATCACGGCAAAAGTTTTCACTCGGATATCATGTCGCATGATGCTATGGCTGAAGATATCCTCAACTATATGGCAGCACACCACATAGAAAAAGCCAATATTTTGGGTCACTCTCTAGGGGGCAAGGCGGTAATGCAGTTTGCAATTACCTACCCCGAAAAAGTCGAAAAATTAATAGTTGTCGATATTGCGCCAAAAGCATATCCGCCTCATCATCAGGGGATTATTAAAGCGTTGGAAAGCGTTAATTTTGCCGAAATGAAATCCCGTTCTGATGTTGAGGAGGCCTTGGCAGAATATATTCATGAAAAACCGGTTATTCAGTTTTTAGCAAAAAACCTATACTGGACCGAAGAAAAAACACTCGATTGGCGATTTAATCTTCCTGTTTTAAGTAAAAACTATTCGGAATATGTTTCTAATGCTATTAAGTTCGGTGTATTTTCAGGTCCAACACTATTTATGGCCGGAGAAAAATCCAATTATATCTTAACGCAAGATGAGTTTCAGATAAAACAGCAATTTCCAAATGCAAAAATAGTTACAATTTCAGGAGCTGGACATTGGGTGCAAGCTGATAATCCAGTAGAATTTGCGTCGGTTGTGAAAGATTTTTTAGCGTAAATGAATTTTAATAAAAAATTTAACATAGAATAATCGAAGATGTTCGGTATTAAAGTAATAAAAAGCCATTCTTTAAATTCGTTAAAGAGTGGTTTTTCTTTATATTTGCATATATGATTTTAGTAACCGGAGCTACGGGAATCTTGGGGCGGGTACTTGCACTTTACTTGCTTAAAAATGGAAAAAATGTTCGAGGAACAAAGCGCCCCTCAAGTGATCTTGAGGAAGTGCGACATTCCTTTACATTTTATACAGAAAATCCTTATGCGTGGTTTTCTAAAATCGAGTGGGTGGATGTTGATTTTGAAGATCAATTTTCCATTCAAAAGGCTTTAGAGGGTATTTCTGAGGTGTATCATTGTGCTGCAAAAGTCAGTTTTAATCCTGCAGATCGTAGAGATTTGTGCAAAACAAACATTCAAGGAACCACCAATTTACTCTATGCTTGCGAAAACTCTAGTGTGCAAAAATTTTTGCATATAAGTTCTATCGCGGTTTTAGATACCCCGAACGAGCTCGGATTTCTGGACGAAGAATCAGAGTACAATTCCAAACTAGATCATTCGGATTATGCCACATCCAAGCATTTTTCCGAGATGGAAGTATGGCGAGCGAGTGCCGAAGGCTTGCAAACAATTATTCTTAATCCAGGAATGATAATCGCTAGTGGAAATTGGAAGCAGAGTAGTGGCGCACTCATAGGTTCGTTCGCGGAGGAAAAGTACACCTTCTCTGGAGGTACTTCGTACGTAGACGTTCGTGATGTTGCTACAATTGCTATCGAATTGATGGATCAGAATGCTTTTGGTGAACGCTTCATTCTTATTTCTGAGGAGAAAACGTACCTCGAAGTGGGAAATGAGATTCGGAAGTTACTCAATAAAAATCCATTGAAAGTGATTCCTGATCGAATGCTTAAATTCGCTTTGCTATTGAATCCTTTGGGATTTATAATTCCGAAGTTGCGAATGATCAATAAGGTGAATATAAAATCAATAACCAGTCGTTCCCAAATATCCAATTCAAAAATAAAAAAAAAGCTGGACTATCAGTTTATTTCGGTGAAGGACAGTCTCGCTTTTCATGTAGAAAATTATAAAAAGGACCATAAACAATCCTCCTAATGAATATTACAACCTTTGTACCCAGTAATGCTGCAAAACTTCCGCTAAATCATGCTTTAGGATTTAAGAAAAAAGAAGAATGGAAGGCGATTAGTTGGAAAATGCTTAAAACATTGGTTTTCAAAACAGCTAATGCACTAAAAAAAGCAGGCATACAAAAAGGAGATCGCGTGGCGATTTACTCTGATAATTCAGCCGAATGGATTACGTTTGATTTGGCCACTATGGCGCTAGGTGCGATAACGGTTCCTGTCTATTCAACAAATTCGAAAGAACAAACCGATTATATATTGCGGGACTCCGAGGCAAAAATAATTCTCACAGGTAATCAAGAGAATTACGATATTTCGTATGAGCTTCTGCAAGATTCGCCATTTTTATCAAAGATTATTGTTGCGAAGAAAGCCGTTTGGATTAAGAAAGATCGTACCGAATATTTGGAAGATTTTATCGCCAAAGAAAATGAAGATTTTACCATTGAAGAAGTTGATGACGAGCATTTAGCGACGTTGATTTATACCTCAGGAACAACCGGTATTCCCAAAGGGGTTATGATTACGCATGGTAACTTTTCTAAAGTTTTTCAAGCACATTATGATTTTTTTAAATTTAAAAATCCTCAAGACGAACATTCATTAGCATTTTTGCCCTTAACACATGTTTTTGAACGAAGTTGGACGCTTTTGGCGTTGAATATGGGTACAAAAGTATCATTTTTAGAAAATCCGAAACTTATTGCAAACGCTTTAGTGGAGGTAAAGCCAACGATGATGTGTACCGTTCCACGTTTTTATCAGAAAATATATAACGGCATTCATGAATTGGTGAAAAGTGGTTCTCCAACAAAGCAAAAAATATTTAATTGGGCAGTAGCGACTGGAACTGAAGTTGCCAACTATACGCGCGAAGGAAAATCTGTACCTTTTGGATTATCCTTAAAAATGGGCGTTGCAAACAAATTGGTTTTTAATAAAATAAAAAATAAATTAGGTGGAAAATTATGGTTTTCACCGTGTGGCGGAGCTTCCTTGTCAGAAGATATTTCAAAATTTTTCGATGCGATGGGCTTGCACATTACCGTCGGATATGGTTTAACTGAAACAACAGCAACCGTGACCTGCTTTCCGTTAACGCATTACAACTATGCAAGTGCAGGAAAACCCATTGGTGATACCCAAGTGAAAATAGGGGCGAACGATGAGATTTTGGTAAAGGGCAGCGGCGTTATGAAAGGTTATTACAACAAACCCGTAGAAACTTCAAAAGTTTTTACCGAGGATGGTTGGTTTAAGACGGGCGACGCTGGACGTATCGACAATGAAGGCAATTTGTATATTGTGGATCGTATTAAAGATTTAATGAAAACCTCAAATGGAAAATACATTGCGCCACAACCCATTGAAAATCTTTTTGCTAACTTTAATTTAATTGATCAGATTATGTTGGTAGCCGAAGGTAGACCATTTGTTTCTGCTGTTATTGCGCCTAATTTTGAGGCGTTGGAAGAGCTTTTAAAGAAGAAATCAATACCGTTTGGAACACCTGAGGAAATGGTTCAGAATCCAGCGGTTAAAGAACTTTTTCAAACCGCGATTACGGATTTACAAAAGGATTTGCCTGGGTATGAAAAAGTGAAGAAATTTATTTTGCTTCCTAAACCATTTGATATACAAACGGGTGAAATTACCCCAAGTCTCAAGGTGAAGCGAAATATTGTGTCCGCTAAGTACGCTGACCTTATAGAAGAAATGTATGCCCAAAAAGGCCAAGATTAACAAAATATAGAATTCAATCAGGATGGAAACGCAATTTTTAGGAAAATCAACCTATCAAATAGCCAATCAGGAAGTGCAGGCTTCTTGTCCTTCAAATATTGCATTAATAAAATATTGGGGCAAATACGAGGGTCAAATCCCCGCCAATCCCAGCATCAGCTATACGTTAGACCATTGCCGTACCAATACCACAATGAAATTTGAAGCAGAAGAAGCTTTTTCCGTTAAGACCTATCTTTCTGGAAAAGAAGAGCTTAAATTTGCTGAAAAAATAGAGCTCTACTTCCGCAAAATTGAGAAATATCTGCCTTGGATTTTACAGGGTTCCTACGAAATTCATACAGAAAATACGTTTCCACATAGTTCAGGTATTGCAAGTTCAGCGTCCGGATTTGGAGCAATTGCTAAATGTTTAATGAGCTTGGACAAAAATTTTTCCGAAGAAGAAAGTGAAGAGCATACGCTACGAAAAGAAAGTTTTTTAGCAAGACTTGGGAGTGGTTCTGCTTGCAGAAGTTTGTATCCGGGGTTGGTTGTCTGGGGGAAAACAGAAGTTGTTGCAGAAAGTTCTGATCTGTATGCAGTCCCGTATCCAACAGAGGATATTCATCCCATTTTTAAAAATTTTAATGATTGGGTTTTGCTTATACATGAAGGCCAAAAATCAGTTTCATCAACAGTAGGTCATGCGTTGATGGATAGCAATCCCTATGCACAAAGGCGCTTTCAGGAAGCTCATGAAAATTTCGTAACGCTGGAAGAGATTTTAAAAGTAGGCGATATGCAGAACTTTATTAAATTAGTAGAACATGAAGCGCTAACGCTTCATGCGATGATGATGATGAGTGATCCTGCTTTTATCCTGATGAAAACCGGAACCTTGGAAGTCATCAACAAGATCTGGGAATTTAGAAGAATAACGGACTTACCTTTATTTTTCACGTTGGACGCGGGTGCCAATGTTCATTTATTATTTCCCAACGACATCGAGACCAACACCATTAAGAATTTTATAAACGCCGAATTACTCCCATTTACGCAAAAGGGTGGTGTAGTAAAAGATGTGATGCGTTTTTAATTATGAAAATAAAAATTCATCATATTGCACTGATCTGCTCGAATTATGAGGTTTCAAAAGATTTTTATACAAAAATTCTTGGACTGAAAATTCTTCGAGAAGTTTATCGAGAATCTAGACAATCGTATAAATTGGATTTAGGAATTGGTGACGATTATGTTATTGAACTGTCTTCTTTTCCCAACCCACCAAAAAGGCCTTCGCATCCCGAAGCTTGTGGTTTGCGGCATTTAGCATTTGCTGTTGAAAATGTCGAGCAGAAGCGTAAGGAATTGATAGAAAGCGGTTGTGAATGTGAAGCGATTAGAGTGGATGAGTTTACAGATAAAAAGTTTTT
>JAYRQH010000064.1:0-1585 GCA_041910715.1 Bergeyella sp. | reverse complement strand
TTTGAGTATCCAAACATTCAATCCAATAATGCAATTTTGGACGAGCTCAATTCCTTTGCCGACTCCATCACTCAGAATCAGCCCTCACAAGTTACACTTCAAGACGGTACAGAAGCGCTGAAAGTAGCGTTAAAAATTATGAGTTTAATTCAGAAATAATAGGATTTAAAAAAACGATAAAATTCCAACACGAGATCGTGTTGGAATTTTTTTTATTTGGATGGATATATTCTTTGGCGAAAATACATTGTCTCAAAATGAGTTTTTGAATAAAATTTTCTATCTTTAACCAAATATAGATTTCTATTATGAAAAAAATAAGCATTTTGGGGATTGTTTTAGCCTCGCAATTGTACTTTAGTCAAGGATTTTTGAAGGTTGACGGTCAAAAGATTGTTGATGAAAAAGGAAATAATGTGGTATTGAAAGGCCTCGGCCTTGGCGGTTGGATGCTGCAAGAAGGCTATATGCTAAAAACGGCGAGCTTCGCTGGTCCACAATATCAAATAAAAGCGAAAATCGCAGAATTAATTGGCGAAGACGGCATGAATGAATTCTATGCTGCTTATTTGAAAAATGGCGTTACCAAGAAAGACATCGATGCATTGGCTAAAATGGGTTTTAACTCTGTACGATTGCCGATGCATTATAATTTATACACACTTCCGATTGAAAAGGAACCTGTAAAAGGAAAAAATACGTGGTTGGAGCAAGGGTTTAAGATGACGGACGACCTGCTCAAATGGTGTGCGGATAACAAAATGTACCTTATTCTTGACCTTCACGGCGCACCAGGTGGCCAAGGAAATGATGTTAACATCTCGGACAACGATAAGTCGAAACCAAATCTCTGGGATAGTGTTGATAATCAAAACAAAACAATTGAGCTTTGGAAAAAGCTAGCTGAACGATACAAAGATGAACCGTGGATTGGCGGATACGATCTTATCAACGAACCGAACATCAACTTTACGGGCACCAACCCAAATGGAACCGATGAGCAATCCAACGCACCGCTTTGGAAATTGCAGAACGACATCACAAAAGAAATCAGAAAAATTGATAAGAAACACATCATTTTCTTAGAAGGAAATGGCTGGGGAAATAACTACAACGGACTTACAGCAATTGAAGACAACAATACGGCATTAAGCTTTCACAAATATTGGACAAACAATGATACCGCCGCAATACAAGGAATTTTAGATTTAAGACAAAAATTCAATGTTCCTATTTGGCTTGGCGAAACGGGAGAAAACTCCAATGTGTGGTTTACCGAACTTAATCAGCTTTTGGACAAAAATAACATCGGATATGCGTATTGGCCAATGAAAAAAATTGACAATATCGCAGGCGTAACGAATGTAAAAATTACTCCAGAGTATCAAACGCTACTCAACTATTGGAGTAAAGGCGGGCAAAAACCAAGTCCCGAATTTGCTAAAAAAGCACTGATGAAAATCGCCGATAACTATAAATTGGAAAATACCGAAGTTAAGAAAGACGTTATCGATGCGCTCTTCCGTCAAGTACATGAGGATACCACGCTTCCGTATGAAAAAATGCAAGTCCCTGGCACAATTAA
>JAYRQH010000063.1:0-2269 GCA_041910715.1 Bergeyella sp. | reverse complement strand
TTATTAGTCCTATTTATAAATTTCGTCTAGCAGCGAATTCATTCGTATTAAATCTTCTTTCGTTACCGAAGCATACGGATCCATTCCCATTTTCATCAACTTTACAGCCTCTTCTATTTTTTCCAGCGGAGCGCCTGTCTTCATATTAAGTTTTCTACTAAAGTCATCATTTAGTTGGGTGGCATCCAGAAGAAGTTCGAGGCGCACTTTATGCAGAAAGTAGTTGGCTTTCTTTGCCATCATATCATGGAAATCACCTTCTTGAAGGTACAAATTACCGATACTTTTCACAAAATCCACCGACTTGTTTTCAAGCCGTTCTATCGTTGGTATGATGCGTTGTTTTCGCTTAGCCGTAAAGAAAATAAAAATAAAAACTCCTCCAAGAAAAATCCACCAAGCATAGCGAAGTGCTGGTTGACTCAAAATGTAACGCATTTCGGAGGTTGAGGCAACGTCGTCTTTTTCAACAAACCAAAGCGTTTCTATATTAGGCAGATAGGATAAAACATTTTGTGTGTAGCGATAGTTTTGTTTTTCTAACAAATAATAGTTCGTGAGCGCTAACGGTTCGGTGTGAATCATAATGGATCCTTTACCCACTTTTTTACGAATAAAATTGGCTCCAAACTTGGATTTTGAAGAAGTAGTGATGCCCAGAATTTCCACTTCCTTGCCAATTGCTGAAAAGCCTCTTCGACCGGGTAGCTTGTCAAGTTGGATACTATCATTTAGAAAACGGGTATCGGTAAGTTTTATCGTGTTTTGATCGTCAAAATTGATTGTGGATTGGTTACCGAGTTTCAAAGAATCAATTAAGAATTCATCAGGATATTCCTTTATCACTAACACATTTGATCCTTTATGTACTTGCTGCAGTATTTTGTACCACGATTGCTGATCCAAATTTTCCTCGACAAGCAAAATGTTATGCGGCTTTTTATTTGGATTTTTACGATAGTAGTCAAACGGTAATTCGCTTACTGTTCGAAGTTTAGCATTAAAAAGATTTCCAGATTCTTTGTTGAAAATATATAAGCCGAAAGGTGTTTTCGACGTAAGTTCATAATTCTTACGCCAATCTGTGACTTCTTTACGCGTTAATTGGATAACCACAAGAACGCCAACTAATGCGACGAAAATAATCAGGTAAAGTTTAAGTGTTTTGTTCATACCGACTATTTTTTAAAATTTTTGAATTCGGATTTAAACACTTCATACCGGGCATCATCGATATCAAACTCGCCATACCAAACGTGATCAAAAATATAGATAAGCTTTTGGAAAGCCTCTTTTTCACCTTTGTTACTAATTTCTTTTAAATAATCTTTATTCGTTTTTTCGGGATTCCAATCAATAATTTTTTGGTCAGATAACTTTTTCAGAACTAATAGAAACTGATAACGAATGGCAAAGCGCCACTCTCTTTTTGCTTCATACTCTGCAATCGTTTTCTGAAAATCAATCTCATGAATGTTTTCATGTAAATCTTGAGATGCAATCCTTAACTTTTTATTTTTCTTGGAAAAAAACAGATTTCCATCTTTGGAGGCCAGAAACCGAACCAGAAAATACAAAAGAAAAGCGACAATAGCGATTACCAGCAATCTGAGTAATGTTCGTGCAATAGACTCCGCCTTAATCGGTTCCATCTTCCCAAAAATGGTACTCAAAACTTGAGAGAGTCGCCTGAACATACGTTCCATAATGGATTCCTTGGGCTTCACTAAGGTATAATCAAATTCTTCACCTTTGTATTTTGACTTGAAATTGCTTTGAAATGATCTGGGAAAAGTTACATTATCCGTTGTCGGGTGGCGCTTTATCAGAGAATCAACACTACGGTAGTCGGAAGGATGAACAATGACCTCAACTTTTTCAACTTTTGGACGAACAGTATCAACCTGACCAAAAGCCAAGCTATAAATGAAAATAAATAAGCTAAAAATTCTAAACTTCATTTTGGCCGATTCGATCAATTTCTAACATATCCAATTGCTGGTGCACATCTGTGCGACTGTCATAATACATTAAACCCGAATTTACAGCAATCATATTCATTAATACATACGACACAAAAATGGATATCATATAGATGGCGAGGACAAGAACCACGGTGGTTGAATTTAAGACATTGGTTTCTGATCCACCTTGTGGCACTGTAAATGCAGAAAACCAAACAAATAACATCGGAACGATAGAAATAATTGTTGACAGTACATAATAAATGATAAAAATAACGCACGTCGCACCCCAATATTTCCAAAAT
>JAYRQH010000062.1:0-1989 GCA_041910715.1 Bergeyella sp. | reverse complement strand
TTTAGGTTGTTTATTAGAATCCGATTTACCTCCAAATAACGATTGAATAAAACTCATAGCTCTCTATTTTGAAAAAATGGCACAAAAAGTACGCCGAAATGTCGCGATATTAATTTGGATGTATTTTTGATGCCTACAAGCAAATATAGATATAAATTTTACAATAAATTCCTATGAAAAAAGCTCTTATTATAGTTGACGTTCAGAATGACTTTTGTGAAGGTGGCGCATTAGCGGTTCCTGAAGCTAATAGCATAATCCCGTACATTAACTCACTTACTCAAAATACCGATTACGACGAGATCATCTTAACACAGGATTGGCATCCCGCCAATCATAAAAGCTTTGCTTCCAATAATGGTAAAAAAGTTGGAGAAACCATTACACTAAATGGTGGACCGCAGTTTATGTGGCCCGACCATTGTGTACAGGGAACTTCTGGAGCCGAATTTCATCCGGAATTGGATCGTAGTAAGGTAACCCATATTGTACAGAAAGGTAAAAATCCTGAAGTTGACAGTTACAGCGGCTTTCAGGACAACAACCACTTCGTAAAAACAGATTTAAATGATTATTTACAATACCATGATATTCGTTTGGTGGAAATTGTTGGCTTAGCGCTGGACTATTGCGTGAAGTATACATGTTTAGATGCCGTTGAAAACGGATATATCACCTGCCTTCACTTTCAAGGAACAAAGGCTGTTAATGTAAAACCGGAGAATGGTAAAGACACGATTTATCAATTGATACAAAATGGAGTATCCATTTTAGCATAACTAAAAAGATAGCTCTTATTACTAAAGAATCAACTGCTGAAGTTGGTTCTTTTTTTATGCTATACCCTACTATGACGATTTATTTTATCGAATGTAAATTTGATAATGATAGAAAAATAATATTTAATTATTCTAAATAAGCTTAATTTGTATTGATCTAAAATCTAAATTTGCGCCATCAAAAAATGAATACTAGAAATTAAAATGAATCGATCACTAATTGTTATAGGGCTACTCTCTATGTCGGCTACTGCATTTGCACAAGACAAATTCCAAGAAGATACCATCCGACTTCGCCAAATTGAAGATGTTACACTACATAAAACTGGTAATCCCAATACAGCAAAAAGCTTAACGAGTAAATCAAATTTAACCATAATGGAAACGCCACAGCCGCTGTCCATCGTTACGCATGAGATTATCGAGCAGCAGCAAGCGAAACAACTGAGCGATGTATTACAAAATGTGAATGGCTTGTATGTAACCTCCAGTCGTGGAAACTCACAAGACAGTTTTGGTGGCCGTGGTTTTTCACTGGGGAATGACAACATCTTCAAAAATGGAGCACGAGTGAACAGTGGAATATTTCCTGAAATTAGCGGTCTGGAACGTGTTGAAGTTCTGAAAGGAGCGAACGCCATGATGTATGGAAATACAGCTGCTGGTGGCGTTATCAATATGATTACAAAAAAACCGAGATTTGAATTTGGTGGAAATGTTGGATTGAATGTTGGAAGTTGGAATACCTACAAGCCTACCATCGATCTTTTTGGTCCATTGTCAAAAGCTATTGCTTTTCGTGTAAACGGAACCTATGAATCCGCGGAGAGTTACCGCGATGGTGTTGAATCTCAAAAATACTATTTCAATCCCTCTTTTGTTTTCAATATTGGTGAAAAATCACAGCTCATTGTGGAAGCTGATTATTTGAAACATGACCTGACACCTGATTTTGGTATTGGTTCGATTACGAATAAGGATAATTCGTATGCCTTACTGGACACGGTTGGGCGCAATGTATTTTTTGGTACGGATTGGCAATATCAGCACGTTCAGCAAGCCTCGACAAATGTAACATTCAATCATCAATTACGTGATAATTGGACACTCAATGCGATTGCCTCATATCAAAATTATACAAAAGATTACTTCTCTTCTGAACGTGTACAATGGGCCTATAATGCACAAAATCGTCTTTTTTGGAAGCGTC
>JAYRQH010000061.1:0-2032 GCA_041910715.1 Bergeyella sp. | reverse complement strand
TAATTTTAGAATTTGGATTTTTTTTCCTTACATATGAAGCAAATTTCAATTAACACTACTATTTCGGTACTTTCAAAAGAGGAGTTGTCTCAAGAAGAAATCAATTTAATGGAGCATGCTTTTGATGCTAGAACAAAAGCGTATGCACCATATTCAAGATTTACTGTAGGTGTAGCTATTCTTTTAGATAATGGTCAAATTATTCAAGGTTCAAATCAAGAAAATGCAGCTTATCCTTCGGGTTTGTGTGCAGAGCGTGTTGCTGTTTTTTATGCAGGGGCAACCTATCCAGATGCCAAAATTGAGAAAATGTTCATAACAGCTTCTCCTTTAGATAGAGATTTAGACGATCCAATACCTCCTTGCGGAAGTTGTAGGCAATCTATAGCAGAGTACGAATTTAAACAAGATTCACCTATTGCTATTTTCTTTATGGGAGCAAAAGGAGATATTTACAAATCAGATTCTTTGAAAAATCTTTTACCACTAGTTTTTGATAAGAATCATCTATAACGATTTCGTAATTTTTTTTGTGAAATTTTTATAAAAAAAGGCAAAAATCCTAGAATTTAATTTTTTCAATCAGGTTCTATGTAGTATTTTTGCTGTTCGTAAAATTGCGAATGATTATGTCATATTGTTTGCAGTTCAATTGTATTAAAAAACAAACTAAAAATGAAACCAATTACAAGAGAAGTTTACCTAAAATGGTATGAGGATATGCTATTTTGGAGAAAGTTTGAAGATAAACTTGCTGCTGTTTATATCCAACAAAAAGTTAGAGGATTTTTGCATTTATATAACGGGCAAGAAGCTGTTTTAGCTGGGGCTTTACATGCAATGGACTTGTCTAAAGATAAAATGATTACCGCTTACCGTAACCACGTTCAGCCAATTGGAATGGGTGTAGATCCAAGAAAAGTTATGGCAGAATTGTACGGAAAAGTAACAGGTACTTCAAAAGGTATGGGTGGATCGATGCATATTTTCTCAAAAGAACATGGTTTTTATGGAGGACATGGTATCGTTGGAGCGCAAATTCCAGTAGGAGCAGGTATTGCTTTTGCAGACAAATATTTTGAAACAGGCGGAGTTACTTTAACTTATTTTGGTGATGGTGCTGCACGTCAAGGTTCATTACATGAAGCTTTCAATATGGCAATGAATTGGAAATTACCAGTTGTTTTCATTTGTGAAAATAACGGATATGCGATGGGAACTTCTGTTGAAAGAACTGCTAATCACACAGATATTTGGAAACTTGGTTTAGGATACGAAATGCCATGTGGACCAGTTGACGGAATGAATCCGGTAAAAGTAGCAGAAGCAATGCACGAAGCAATGGAAAGAGCTCGTCGTGGTGATGGACCAACTTTCTTAGAAATGAAAACATACCGTTACAGAGGACACTCTATGTCTGATGCGCAATTATACAGAACGAAAGAGGAAGTGGAAGAATACAAAAAAATCGACCCAATTACTCAGGTTTTAGATATTATTAAAGAAAATAACTATGCTACAGAAGCTGAAATCGAAGCAATTGATCAAAGAGTAGCTGATTTAGTGGCTGAATGTGAAAAATTCGCTGAAGAATCTCCATTTCCAGAAGCACAACAGTTATATGATGTAGTGTACGAACAAGAAAATTATCCTTTCATTCCACATAAATTATAAGAACTATGGCACAAATTATAACAATGCCCCGTTTGAGTGATACGATGACCGAAGGAGTTGTAGCAACTTGGTTAAAAAAAGTGGGTGATACAATCAAAACAGGTGATATTTTAGCCGAAATTGAAACTGATAAAGCTACAATGGAATTCGAATCTTTCTATGACGGTGTTTTATTACACATCGGAATTCAAGAAGGACAATCTGCTCCAGTAGATTCTTTGTTAGCTATCATTGGTTCAGCTGGTGAAGATATTTCTGCTTTATTGAATGGTGGAACAGCAACTGAAACTAAAGAAGAAAAAGTAGTAGAAGAAACTAAGTCTGTCACATCGAGCTCAGTCGAGATGCCAGCTGGTGT
>JAYRQH010000060.1:0-6793 GCA_041910715.1 Bergeyella sp. | reverse complement strand
GACCATTTCTGCGATATGGGTAGAAGTATGACCAACGTTTTAGGAAACGCATTAGCAACAACCGCGGTTTCCAAATGGGAAGGTCAGTTGGAAGGAGCCGAAGTTGATGTGGAGGCTGAGAGTTAAAATTTCTCAATTAACAATAAAAAAAAGCTGCGTACGGGCAGCTTTTTTCTTTTTGGGTTACAAAAGAAATACTTTGTTTATTCATTCACTTTAATTTCATCAATAAATACATAGGCATCACCACCCACGCCTTGATGTTTTTCAGGTAATTTTCCGTAATTGTAAGCTTTCACTTTGATAAAACGAGCTTGCGTTGGCAAAAATGTTGATTTGACAAGCTTGGTCTGTACTTCATAATCAAATGGATGGTTTGCTAACGTTTTACTGTCTAGAAGCACCCAATCTTTATTATTTCCAGACGCATAGTATTCCACCTTTTTCGGAAACATAATCCACGCTCTCGAATCTTGCAAATAGTTAGAGGAAATGCTGGTGATGGTTTTGGTCATTTTAAAATCGATAACCGCTTCAAAATCTTGTCCCCAATAGCCTTGCCAATTTCCTTTTCGCCAATTGGTATCTCCGTAAATACCATCATTCAGAGCTTGATCGCCGCCACCGTGGTATTGAGGGTTGTATTTTGAAAGTAGCATCAGATTCCAGTCATTAGGCTTGCGATGAAATGAACTGCTTATCGTGCTGCTCTTTTTGCCGTTCCGTTCCGCATAAAAAGCGATGGTTGTAGTCTCGCTAACTGAAATTGGCTTACGGTATCGCACAAATTTCGATTCTCCAATGGAGTAATATATTTTATCTTTTGTATTTAATGGAATAAGCTCAATGTTGGTTTTTGTATCAAAAAGATAATCACCATTGGATACAGGCGTCGCAATAAGCTCTTCGTATTTCCATTCGGGTAGGGACTTAACATTTTCGAAGCCCAGTTTTTGTAGTTCCGCCTTCGGGGTATTTTTTGTAATCACTCTTTTGCTTCCATCTTCCAAATGAATTGTTACTTCGTTGAAATAGGGTTTTGTTGTTTCCCATTCGGGTTTTCCTGGTGTCACCGAATAAATACCCATACTTGACAATATATACCACGCACTCATTTGGCCACAATCTTCATTCCCGATGAGTCCGTCCGGTGTATTTTTATAAAAATGATCCAGAATGTATTTTATTTTTTCATCTGTTTTTTCTGGTTTCCCAACGAAATTATATAGATAGGCCATGTGGTGGCTGGGTTCGTTTCCTTGGGCATATTGACCAATTAGTCCTGTGATATCTACTTGTTCGCGGCCCGTGGTTTGCTCTGGCGCGGAAAAGAGCGCATCGATGAAGTCTTCAAATTTCTTCTTTCCTCCATGGATGTCCATCAAATCTTGGATGTTCTGGGGTACGAAAAACGAATAATGCCACGAATTACCTTCGGTGTAATTGTTATTGACTTCTCGAGGGTCAAAAGGCGTGAGCCAACTTCCGTTTTTTCGTGGTTGAAAAAATCCGTTTTCTGGATTGTAGAGGTTTTTCCAAGCTTGCGATCGCTTCATAAAATACTGATAGTCTTCTTTCTTATTAAGCAATTGCGCCATTTGAGCTATACACCAATCATCATATGCATATTCTACGGTTTTGGATACACTTTCATGCTCATCATCCACACTTATAAAAAGATTTTTCTTATACGCATCGAGTCCGAAAATATTTTGCATTGCTGAGTTTTTTGCCGCTTCATAGGCTTTCTCATAATCAAAACCCGTAATTCCTTTTACCATTGCATCAGCGATTACAGAAACACCATGATACCCAATCATACATTCAGTTTCGTTTGCAGAGAGCTCCCAAACGGGAATTCGGCCACCTTGCTCATATTGTTTAATAAAAGTATTTACAAAATCAGCGGTTCTTTTTTTATCAATCAGCGTCAACAAAGGGTGAGCGGCACGAAAGGTATCCCACAAAGAAAACACAGTATAGTAATCGTGATTTGTCGTATGAATTTTATTGTCGCGACCGCGATATTTACCATCCACATCAAAATAAATATTCGGTTGGGTATACAAATGATACATCGCCGTGTAGAAAATCGCTAATTTATCTTTGTCATCAGACTTTACTTCAATTCGCGAAATCTCTTTATTCCAAGTGTTAAAAGCTTCCGTTTTTACTTCATCAAATGTCTTCCCCTTGGCTTCAGCATTCATATTTTTAGATGCGCCATCGTAGGAAACGGCCGAGAGTGAAACTTTAACGAGAATCTGTTCTTTTGCTTTTACTGAGGTAGAAAAAGCGATAGCCAGTTTTTTTCCATTGAAATGGGTGGCTCGAACTCCATTTTTTGAATTGGTATTCACAATTTTCACCGGCTTAGAAAACTCGATTCGTGCATACAGATGCTGATCGACTGCCCATGCTGCACTCCGTCTGAATACTTCGATTGTTTTGTCATCAATAACACGAACTTCACCATCCAACAATTCATCACGATGATTAAGATCTAAAATAATATTTGCCTTACCTGTTTTATTAAAGGTGTACCGATGAAAGCCTGTTCGTTTGGTGGTCGTTAATTCGACATCAATATTGTGATTTAGCAAGTTCACATAATAATAGCCAGCACTTGCTTTTTCTTTATCGTGCGAAAATTTTGAGCTGTATTTTGAAGGTTCAAGGTAGGCATCGCCCATGGTAGGCATCAGCATAATATCGCCATAATCCGACACTCCAGTTCCGTTCAGGTGGGTGTGTGAAAATCCATAAATTGTTGAGTCTGAATAATGGTAGCCACTACAGCCATCCCAACTCCCATCAATACGCGTATCTGGTGATAATTGTACCATTCCTGAAGGAACTGTAGCTCCAGGAAATGTGTGTCCATGTCCGCCTGTGCCTATAAAAGGATTGATGTACTGAGCGTAATTCTGAGCGCAAACCAAAGCCGCTAGGAAAGCGAATACAAATAACGAAATTTTCTTCATGTAGATGGGTTAATTGATAAAACTCGTAAAACAAATATACCATTTTGCTCATATACTTTTTATGAATTTTCATTATAGGTAAAAGCGTACAATTTGGAGCCTGCAAATGCAAAAAATTATCCGTATTTTTGCCTGAACATTAAAGTTTTACAATGCTTACTAAAAAAGAGATTCAGGATTTTCTGAAAGAGATAGAAGTAGATGATTTAGTAAACAATCTACACGTTATGGGAGATGATGTCTATATTGATATGACGGCTCATTCACCAGCGATGCATGAGAAGAAGAAATTGGAAGTCGCAATGAAACAAGCATTCGCTTCCAAATTTGGCGAAAATATTCAGTTGAAATTGAAAGTAGCTTCGCCAGAACCTACGGAAGTTCAACAAAATCAAATCAAAGGAAAGCAAATTCCAGGAATTACCAATATTATTGCCATCGCGTCTGGAAAAGGAGGTGTGGGTAAGTCAACGGTTGCTGCTAATATGGCGGTTACTTTGGCAAAAATGGGCTTTAAAGTGGGCTTGCTCGATGCCGACATCTACGGACCGTCCGTGCCAACAATGTTGGATACCGAAGGCGCAAAACCTCTTTCCGTTGAAGTAGATGGAAGAAATTTGATGGAACCCATTGAGAATTATGGAGTAAAAATGTTATCCATAGGGTATTTTTCGGGAGCAAATCAAGCGGTGGTGTGGCGTGGACCAATGGCGTCTAAAGCGCTTAGCCAAATGTTACGAGATGCACATTGGGGCGACTTGGATTTTTTATTAATCGACTTACCACCGGGGACAGGCGATATCCACCTATCAATCATTCAAGAAGTTCCTGTAACGGGAGCGGTGATTGTTAGTACACCACAACATGTGGCTTTGGCGGATGTTAAGAAAGGAATTGCGATGTTCCAAATGGAAAGTATCAATATTCCGGTTTTAGGCCTTATTGAAAATATGGCATATTTTACTCCAGAAGAGCTTCCAGAAAATAAATATTATATTTTTGGGAAACAAGGAGCGCAATATATGGCTGAAGATTTGGGAATACCCGTTTTAGGTGAAATTCCTATTATTCAGAGTATTCGCGAAGCGGGTGATGTCGGGCGCCCTGCAGCATTACAAGAAGATTCTGCTATTGCGGCTATTTATAAAAAAACGGCTCAGAATATGATAGAAAGCTTAGTGGAACGTAATAAAAATTTACCTCCAACAGAAGCTGTGAAAATTACAACCATGGCTGGATGCGCGCCTAAGAAATAAAAAAAAGAGAAAATGAATACAAATACACAACATGAGAATACCGTAACTAAAGTGATGCAGGCTTTAGAAAGTATCCGTCCTTTTTTGAATAAGGATGGCGGCGATATCGAACTTATTGATGTGGTAGATGATAAGGTTTATGTGAAGTTGTTAGGCAACTGCTCAGGCTGCCACATGAGTTTTTCCACGATGAAATTAGGCGTTGAAAATACCATTAAACAATACGCTCCAGAAATTACGGAAGTGCACGGGGTAGAGGCTTAATGGGCTTCCATTTCAATAAAAAAAAGCTACCTGTGGGTAGCTTTTTTGTTCCTGTGCAGAGTTAGTGTAAATTATTTTTACCTTTTTTCAATATTAATGTCTGTGTTTTTGGAATCCTGTTTGAAATAATTTTATAACTATTATGTTAAGATGCACTCTGATAGGGTTTTGTGAAAATGATTTTGGTTTGCAAAAATACAAAATAAAAGTCTTCTATATTAGTGAACTTTTATGCGGTACATAATTAACCGTTGATTTTGGATGGCTATTTGGTCGATTAACGGCCTATGTAGTTTGTTCGCAAAGCAGTTTACCTTGATTGATAGGTGATCTAAGATTGATTACTAATGATTAGTCTCGGCGTCGTATTCTTTAATTATTTTCTCCCCAACAAGAGGTATCAAAAATACTACAGATACTGTGGTAGCCCATATTGTATTTTATTTGTAATCAATTAATTATGAATTTATTGGAAGTAGTATATAGATATAGCAGAACGTGGTTAATATGGGTATAGATACTACGATATCCAAAATTATAAAACGGCTTGCACACTGTTGTTTAACGAAGTGTAGTCACTTCGCACATCTTGAGTTTTTTTATAAAATGCAATAACTTACTTTATAAATTTTTTCATACGAGCTATCTACCCATGCTAATAGTATTAGTTGGCTTCAATGAATCGCAGCTTAATCGATATCTATTTTAAATTTACTTCGTATAGATCGGTACGTCGGTCTTTTAAAATTTGCACCGCACCGTTAAAATGGAGCTCTTTTAAGAGGTTCAAGTCCACGTCTACAATAAGTGTCATCTCGGTATTAGGTGTCGCTTCACCTTTAATGGCGTTAGAAGGGAAAGCGAAGTCGGATGGTGTAAACACGGCTGCTTGCCCAAACTGAATGTCCATATTATTCACACCAGGCAAATTTCCTACGCAACCAGCGATCGCGACATAACATTCATTCTCGATAGCACGTGCCGCCGCGCAGGCTCGTACACGCATATACGCATTCTGTGTATCGGTTAAATACGGAACAAGAAGTAATTTCATTCCCTGATCAGCTAAGATGCGAGGGAGTTCTGGAAATTCAACATCATAACAGATAAGAATACCCACTTTTCCGCAATCGGTATCAAAAACTTTCACTTCATTACCGCCTTTCATACCGTAATATTTGCGTTCGTTCGGCGTTATGTGAATTTTTCGGTATTCGTCCCGTTTTCCATCGCGATGGAGTAAATAACTTACGTTGAATAAGTTGCCTTCTTCTAAAACAGGCATACTTCCTGAGATGATGTTTACATTGTAGCTAACAGCATATTCGCTGATTTTGTCTACAATTTCTGCCGTTTTTTTGGAAAGTTCTTCCATGGCTTCACGTTCGTGCAGGTGATTGAATTCCGCAAGAAGTGGGGTGTTGAAAAGCTCTGGAAACAAACAGAAATCAGCCTCGTATCCGGAAATGGCATCGACAAAAAACTCCACTTGTTGGAAAAATGCGTTGATGTCTTTAAATTGTCGCATTTGCCATTGCACAAGTCCCAGCCTAATCACGCTGTCTTGCATTGTATTTTTCTTCTGGGTGTAGTAGATGTTATTCCACTGCAGAAGAACGGCATATTCTTCAGATTCTTGATCGCCTTTCAGGTAACCTTTTAAAATTTTAATTGGTGAGAAACTGTTGGATATTTGAAATGTTAAAACAGGATCAAAAATTTCCTTTTTCCGTACTTTTTGAATGTATTGTCTCGGGCTTAGCTCATCGCTATATAGATGGTAATTTGGGATTCGTCCACCGATAACGATGGATTTTAGGTTGAGTATTTCGCAAAGTTCTTTACGAGCATCATATAAACGTCGTCCCAAACGTAACGAACGAAACTCGGGATGCACAAAAACTTCAATACCGTAAAGTACATTTCCTACATTAGAATGGGTGTTGAAGGATTCTCCACCCGTAATTTCCTCGTAGGTATGCTGATCACCGAATAATTCGTACTGAACAATAATGGACAAAGCCGCTGCCGCTAATTTGCCATCCACCGTAATGCATAATTGGCCTTCAGGAAAAATGGATGTTAATTTTTGAATATTTCGTTTGGACCAGGTGTTGTCTTCAATATCTGGGTAGGCTTCCTGCATCGAAGTTACCAGTTCATCATAGTCGTCCAGAGTTAATTTTCGTATATCGATTTGCATTTTTATAGTGTATTTTTGGGAACCTTTCGGCTTTATATTTTTATTTTTTATTTTACTTTCTGACTTTCGTATAGGTTGTGAATGAG
>JAYRQH010000059.1:0-10831 GCA_041910715.1 Bergeyella sp. | reverse complement strand
ATTCCCAAAGTTGGTATATTTAATTGTTTACCAACAACAGCCAAATCCGCGATATGATTGGAAAAGGCGCCACCAAACGAGATGAGCATTGGATTTTTTGGTTTACTATCTAAATAGCGAATGACATTATAATAAAGCTTCCAAAATTTGTTTCCTGAGATATCCTCGTGAATGAGATCTTCACGCTTCATCCACAAATCCACTTTTGAGGAGTACGAAATGGGTTGTATGGGAATGTAATTTTGGGTCAAATCCTTCATCTGCCACCAATTTACAAACTAAATTAAAAATATAAAAAATCGGCACTAAAAACATAACGATTTAGCTCGTTTTATATTTTGTGATATTCTCTAAATTCTCTCTATAATTCTACGAATATTATATTATATTCGTTGTTTGATTTTTTACTGCTGTGTCGAAGGAAAAAGAGTTTGCGAAATTAATTAAGGATAATCAGGGATTGATTATCAAAGTTTCCCGACTCTACACCAATGATGCGGAAGATGAGAAAGATTTATTTCAAGAAATTGTGTTACAACTTTGGAGAAGTTACGACTCATTTAAAGGTGACTCTAAAATTTCCACTTGGATGTATCGAGTAGCGCTTAACACAGCAATTACCCTTTTCCGAAAGAAAACCAAATCACCACAAACCGATGAACTCCAGGATTTTCATGTAAAGGATTATCTGGAGGATGATGATGAAAAGCAGCATCAAATAAGTACGCTATACAAGGTAATTAAAATGCTTCCGAATGTAGAGCGAGCGATTGTTATGATGTATTTAGACGATTTGCCCTACCGCGAGATAGCCGAAAACTTGGGTATTTCTGAGGTGAATGCCCGTGTAAAAATGAATAGATTGAAGAAAACCCTTAAAGAACTAATGCAAAAACATGCCTGAGTTTGATATAGACGATTTTAAGAAGTCTTGGCAAGAGCAGGACGTACAACCGAAATACGGCAGTTCGGAGATTATCGAAATGCTGAATAAAAAGTCACGCAATTACGTAAAGTATATTCTCTGGATTAGCATTGCTGAGTTTCTAATATTGCTTGTGGCGAATATTTACTACCTGATGCAAGAGTCTACACAAGGAAGTTTTACCCGCATTGTAGAGCGAATTGGGATTACCCAAACCGATGAAATCGCCCATAATTTCGACTCTATTTACTGGGTAATGAAAAGTATAAGCCTGCTTGTAACATTATTTTTTGTGTATCGATTCTTCATCAACTATAAACGAATTCGCATCGAGCAGAATTTAAAAGACCTTATCCTTCAGATTATTCAGTTCAAAAATACTGTGAATGCTTTTATCATCACCAATATTGCTTTGTTGGTGGTATTTACTTCGGCATTGGTGATCTACGTATCGTACCAAATAAACCATCAAAGCGAAGAAATTAGCCGAGAAACCTATATTGGGTTTGTCGTTGGATCGGTAGTCACACTGGTATTCTGTGCTATACTATTTTGGATCTACTACAAAATTATCTACGGTATCCTGATGCGTCGATTGGGTAAAAACCTCAAGCAACTTCAGGAAATTGAAGATCAGAAATAAAAAAAATCCAAGATAAATTCTTGGATTTTTTGTTTTTATACTACTGCTTTTACAGCTCTTTTCGTAGTCTTGCAACAGGAATATTGAGTTGTTCACGATATTTTGCAATCGTTCTTCGTGCAATATTGTATCCTTTTTCTTTAAGGATTCCTACTAAAGCGTCATCCGTATAAGGTTTGCGTTTATTCTCCTTATCAATTGCTTCTTGAAGATAGTTTTTAATCTCTTTTGTAGAAACCTCTTCGCCATCGTCGTTCGTTAACGAATCCGAGAATAAATCTTTCAGATAAACGATTCCGTTAGGCGTGTCCGCATATTTACTTTTCACGACTCGGGAAATAGTTGAAATATCAAAACCGGTAATATCTGCAACGTCTTTCAAAATCATTGGCTTCAGTGACTTGTCGTCACCGGTGATAAAATATTCTTTTTGGAGTTTAACAATAGCCGTAATGGTTTGCAGTAATGTATTCTGACGCTGATTAATCGCATCGATATACCATTTTGCCGCATCCAATTTCTGCTTTATAAAAAGAGCGGCCTGCTTGTGCTCCGCCGATTTTTTATCGTGTGAATAGGTTGTAAGAATATCCTTGTATTCCTCGGAAACGCGTAAAGTAGGCGCATTTTTAGAGTTCAACATAGGGATTACGTCGTACTGTCCTTTCTTTTTTCCTTCTTTTACCTGAATGATAAAATCGGGAATAATCTCGTTATTAATCGTGATGGTTTGGGTATCATAATTTCCGCCAACACGAGGTGAAAGTTTCGAAATCTCATCCAAAGCATCCTTTAAATCCTCCTCCTCTACATCATACTTTTGCATGATTTTATTGTAATGCTTGTTGGTAAGAGCATCAAATTGATTTCGCAAGATGCTTGCTGCCAAAGAAACCGCTTTATCAGCACTCACTTTCTTTTCGATCTGAAGCAGTAAACATTCTTGCAAACCCCGCGCTCCCACACCGGCAGGATCTAATTTCTGAACATAATTCTCTAAAATGTCCTGAACTTGCTCTACCGTTGTATAAATACCTTGCGAAAAGGCCAGATCATCAACAATCGATTTTAGTTCTCTTCGAAGGTAGCCATCAGTATCAATGTTACCAATCAGATATTCGGCAATTTGCAATTCTTCCCCATCAATATTGATTAGGTTAATCTGCTCCATCAGGTAGTCGTATAACGTCTGCCCTTCCGTTAAAAGGCTTTCGTTATCAAACTCCTCATCGTCAGCAGAATAATTGCTGGAGGCTGTTTTATAACTAGGTTCGTCATCATAGATATACTCATCAACATTAAAGTCTGTCTCTATGCTTTCCGTTCCTTCGTTATCATAATCGGAATCTAAGCTTTCATAAGGATCATCGGCAGAATCGTCCGTATCTCGTTCAAGAGCGGGATTTTCCTCCAACTCGCGCTCCAATTCTTGCTCAAACTCGAGTGTATGAAGCTGAATCAACTTCATTAACTGAATTTGTTGTGGTGCGAGTTTCTGACCTAATTTAAGCTGAAGGTTTTGTTTTAGCATATTCTTTTCTTCTTCTATACTTGACCTGCAAATCTATTATATTACCTGTAGGATGTACTTATAAAATTTATTAAAATTATTATAATGTATCCTAAAATTCGGCACTTTTTGGTGTTCTTGGGAACGGGATAACGTCTCTAATATTCGTCATACCAGTGATAAATAATACCAAACGCTCCAAGCCTAAACCGAATCCTGCATGCGGAACCGATCCAAATTTACGCGTATCCAAATACCACCAAAGTTCTTTTTCATCAACATGCATTTCTTGCATTTTCTTTAACAAGACGTCATGACGAGCTTCCCGCTCTGAACCTCCGATGATTTCGCCAATCCCTGGGAAAAGAACATCCATCGCACCTACGGTTTTTCCATCTTCGTTCAACTTCATATAGAATGCTTTGATCTCTTTCGGATAATCAAACAATACCACTGGACTCTCGAAATGTTTTTCTACTAAGAAACGCTCATGTTCCGACTGAAGATCGGCTCCCCAAGCCTCAATTGGATATTGGAATTTTCCTTTTTTATTTTCTTTAGAATTCAACAAAATATCAATTGCTTCCGTATAGCTCACACGCTTAAAACGTTTTGCAACAACATTCTGTAGTTTTTCCAATAAGCCTTCTTTGGCTCTGTCTTTTTCAGGTTTTGATTTTTGTTCTTCGGCAAAACGCTTATCCAAAAATTCTAAATCGTCTTTACAATGATCTAAAACGTATTGAATAACATTTTTCAAGAAATCTTCCGCCAAATCGATATTATCTTCTAGATTATTGAATGCAACTTCTGGCTCAATCATCCAAAATTCGGCAAGGTGACGTGTGGTATTGGAGTTTTCCGCACGGAAAGTTGGTCCGAATGTATAAATTCTCCCCAATCCCATTGCTGCAGTCTCGCCTTCCAATTGACCTGATACCGTTAAATTCGTTTTTCTACCAAAGAAATCTTGGTTAAAATCAATATCCCCATCTTCATTTCTTGGGATTGCATCCAAATCAAAATTGGTAACCCCGAACATTTCTCCCGCACCTTCTGCATCTGCACCCGTAATAATGGGCGTATTGATATAAAAAAATTGATTTTGATTGAAATACTGATGAATGGCAAAACTGATTGCTGAACGAACTCTAAAAACCGCCCCAAATAAGTTGGTACGGAACCTCAAATGTGCCTGCTCACGAAGCACTTCAAGCGAATGTTTTTTGGGTTGTAAAACAGTCTTCTCCAATTCTTCGGAAAAGTTTTCTCCCAACACAACTATTTTTTTAGCAATTAGCTCTACAGTTTGTCCCGCTCCTTGACTTTCAACAACTTCACCCGTTATTTTAAGGGATGATGCTGTTTTAATATTTTTAATGGTTTCCTCATCAAATTTTTCAAAATCAACGACAACCTGCAAATTCAGGATCGTAGATCCATCGTTTAGTGCAATAAATCGGTTTGATCGGAAAGCCCGTACCCAACCGTGTACCGTAATGTCATGATGAAGAACTTTTTTGTATCCTTCTAAAATATCTTTAATCGTCTTTTTCTCCATTATTTAAAAAATGATTCGTGCAAATTTAAGCATTCTCAAGCGAATAAATAAGGAATAAACGGCATAATTGCTCGCAAAACAATTTATTCTATAGGTATTTAAAAAAACTGAAGAGTTTTCTTTTTTTTAGATAATCCAAATCTTCTTCCATGGCATAGGCCTCGCGTTCAAAACTAATCATCTTGTAGGCCAAAAATGCATTTCGAACTTTGATAAAATGGAATAGGTATTCCGCAACATACCATAAGTAGAATGGGATTATCAATAATTCCAATTGCTGTCTTAGATGGATCTTTTCATGGTTGATGAGTACCGCATTATCACGATCTCGCTGATGCTTCAAAATAATAAGGGGAAACAAAGTAATCCCCGAAATTTTTGTATTTTTGAGTATCTTTTGCCAAACCACAATCATCTAGCAAAGATACAAATTTTGAAATGCCGATTTAACTTATGAGCCAAAACGCAATCAAAGAAAATGAAGACTTTTATTATAACGAACAGGGCTATAAAGTTTTTACTGAAAAATTCCACCTAAAGCGAGGCTATTGCTGCAAAAGTGGTTGTAGACATTGCCCTTACGGTTACGATAAAAAAACAGATACGTTTATAAAACCTACGAAAAAATAATGAATATGAAAAGCTATTTTATTCTTGCATTAACAGCGCTGACTTTGGGATTAACCTCGTGTAGCCCATTTCAAGTTCGTTCTGATTATGCACAAACAGCGAATTTCAACGATTATAAAACCTATAAATTGCGAGTTGATGATCTTAAACTTAATGATTTAGATAAAGATCGTGTTTTAAATGAATTGTCAAAACAACTTCAGTCTAAAGGATTAACGGTTGGAGAAAATCCTGATGTTATTGTGAATGTAAAAGCGTCACATAAGAAAGTTACCGATATACAAACCACACGACCTTACGGTGGATTTTACGGTTGGGGCGGACCTTGGGGCTGGGGAGCTGGCTACGGAAGAACGTGGACTGATGTATACAACAATGGTAGTATCCTGGTTGATATGATTGATGCGCGCTCACAAAAATTGGTTTGGCAAGGTATCGGAAGTGGAATTTCTGTAGATTCTCCAAAGCGAAAACAAAAACAAATTCCGGAGATTATCACCGAAATCATGGCAAATTATCCGCCACAAAAAAAAAAATAAATACCTATAAAAAAGGATTCAATAATTTGAATCCTTTTTTTATTTACTCTGATATTTTAGTTACCAAAAGTTCGTGAGCTTCTCTCAGCAATTCCATCTTCCGTTGGTCATTGAGACCTAAAATAGTAAGATTGTTCTCGTCATCAACCAACTCTTTAACCAAGATGCAGCCTGCACTCAACATTTTTGATTTTTCAAAATCGTTAATAGTGGTGAGACAAGTGACTGGATATAAAACGTTGGTATCTACTAAAATCTTCAAACCTTTTTTTTCGGGATAATCCCAAGCCAGCATACGAAGTCCGTAATACTTTGCAAAATCGATAGAATCTGATGTAAAGTAGGCATTCGTAACCAGCCAGCCATCGGTAAATTGCAATTCTCTTCCAAACAGCTGATAGTCAATACCTGAAATATCTTTTATTCGTGACAAAACATACATGGGCGTCGTTACGGAAATTTTAGTTTCTCCCTGATTCCGAAATTTACATTCCATCCAATACATTTTATCGTCTTTCTGTGCAATGACATCGGCCTCATGGGTAACGGCGTGACCCCGAATGTGCTGTCCTGTTTCCGTTTGGTAGCCCAAGACACGAAAAACTCTGGAAATCCATTGTTCAAAATAAAAACCCGCAGGTCCCAAATCCAAAAGCGCTTTTTTTAAACTGTATCGTGCTGCCAACGAATTTGAAACTTCCTTTAAGGCATCAAAAGCCATTTTGTAAAGCTCCTTTGTTGTTATTCCTTCATAACATTTTGGCGTAACCCGTTCAACCACTTTTTTTATGGTATCATCATTTGCACCTGCAGCTTTTAGCGAAGCCGTCAACTTCGCTTCTTCAAACTCCACCAACTCACCAAAATTATTTCGAATTTTCATTGTCTATTCTGTTTAAAACTTTTTTAAAATACGGATTTCAACCAACAAAGTCTTGGCCATAAACCGAGAAGAAATGCAAAAAAATACTTAATTTGCATCGTTAAAATTACTAAAAATGATAATCCAACCAAGAACTAGAGGTTTTATTTGTCTCACCGCCCATCCTGATGGCGCTGAAAAAAGTGTGCAAAACCAAATTGAATATGTAAAATCCAAGCCTGAACTGGTTAACGGCCCTAAAAAAGTGCTTGTTATCGGGGCTTCCACAGGATTTGGTTTGTCTTCAAGAATTGAAGCCGCATTTGGATCGGGAGCAGCAACAATTGGTGTTTTCTTTGAAAAGCCAGCTTCAGAAGGAAAAATGGGAACTGCAGGATGGTATAATTCGGCTGCCTTTGAAAAAGAAGCTCACGCAGCAGGTTTGTATGCAAAAAGTATAAACGGTGATGCATTTTCTGATGATGTGAAGCAGCAAACTATTGATTTAATCAAGAAAGATTTAGGTCAGGTTGATTTGGTTGTATACAGTTTGGCTTCACCACGAAGAACTCATCCAAAATCAGGTGTTGCCTATGCTTCAGTTCTTAAACCTATCGGACAACCTTTTACCAATAAAACAGTAGATTTTCATACGGGAGTCGTTTCTGATATCAGTATCCAACCCGTAGAAAATGAAGAAGACATCCAAAATACCATTGCAGTTATGGGTGGCGAAGATTGGAAATTTTGGATGGAAGATCTTAAAAACGCAGGTGTTCTTGCAGATGGCGTAAAAACGGTTGCTTATTCGTATATCGGACCAGAATTAACCTTCCCGATTTATAGAAACGGTACGATTGGCCAAGCGAAAAACGATCTCGAGGCTACAGTCCCTGTTTTGAACGATTTATTAAGTGACATAAACGGAAAATCATACGTGTCGGTAAACAAGGCATTGGTAACGCAATCCAGCTCTGCAATTCCAGTGGTGCCGTTGTACATTTCTCTTTTATACAAAGTGATGAAAGCAAAAGGTACGCACGAAGGTACGATTGAGCAAATGGAACGTCTTTTTTCTGAAAGACTATACACTTCGGACGGAAATGTTCCTTTGGATGAGGCTGGAAGAATACGTATTGATGATCTTGAGATGGCAGATGATGTGCAAGCCGAAGTAGCAAAACTTTGGAACAGTGTATCATCAGAAAATCTTGCTGAAATAAGTGATATAGAAGGGTACAGAAAAGAATTTTTTAACCTTTTTGGATTTGAACTTGAAGGCATCGATTACGAAAAAGACACAAACGAGAACGTACATGTTCCGAGTATTGAAGCCTAATATCTTAACTTATAAATAAAAAAAAGCGACCTAAAATCAGGTCGCTTTTTTATGTGTTTACTTATTGGGGCGGCGGCTTCGCCGCCGCCCCAATAAGTAAAAAAATTATTTTCCTAAAACCTCAACAATCGGGTTTCCGATGTTTCCACTTGGGTTTTCAATTCTCAAAAACTGAGCTAAGGTCGACGCAATATCCGTCATAAAATACGGCTTGTTGCTCTCGCCATGAGGAACTTTCCAACCCATAAAAATTAGTGGAATGTGTGCATCATACGAATTCCAAACACTGTGCGTGGTTCCTTTTTTAGCGTAAGAAGGCAGTAAACCATCATGTGAAATAATCTGGATATCACCGCTACGTTGCCAGTTGTAACCGTTAATGATTCTTGATTTGATTGGCTCTGGAATAGCTGCGGAACCAGCTTGTTCTAAATCAATACAATACAATACACGTGGGTCTTTATTCAAATTTGTAATGATTGTTTTTTTAATATCATCAAAATCTAAATTTTTCTCTTTTATAAGCGCTCGGTTTAAATAGATTTGATAGTTATCAATCGCCAAAATAAGTTTGTTGGCAGCATATTTTTTCTCCAACTCGGCACCTAAATTCTTCTCTAATCCGTCATCAAAAAAACCAGACATCATTTTGTTGGCCTTCATATAACCTTCGGCATGAGCACCACCATGATCAGCAGATAAGAAAACAAGATAATTTCCTTTGCCCACTTTTTTATCTAAATTTTTAAAAAATTGCGCTAAATCCTGATCCAATCTCAAATAGGTATCCTGAACTTCAATAGAATTCGGACCAAAAGAATGTCCCACATAATCTGTGGATGCAATATTAATTGCTAGAAAGTCTGTTTCGGAACCATTTCCTAACTGATAACCATCAATAGCAGCTTCAGCAAATTTTAATGTGTAGGTATTTCCAAAAGGAGTCGTTCTCAGTACGCCTTTTTTCTTGGCAAAATCGGCAGCCAAATTACTGTACGGGAAAATAGGCTTGGTGGCACTACCTAACAGATGTTCCCAAGGCACATCATCGGCGGTACTTTCTTTATACTCTGTGATGGGTAAAAGTGTATTCCAACCTTTTGAAACCAACTGCTCGGCAATTTTTTGTGAATTGAAATTTTTCACCCATTGTGGCAATTCGTTCATGTAATAGGACGATGTAATAAAATTCCCAGTATTTTCATCGTACCAAAAAGCGCCGGTTGGATTGTGACCTGCAGGTAAAATTGACGCTCTGTCTTTTAACGAAACGCCAACCACTTTAGATCGGTAATTGGTTGCGATTCGTAATTGGTCGCTAATGGTGGTACTCCATAGGTTTTTTGGGGAGTGACTTCCCACTTTCACATCGTCTGTACCCACACCTTTTACCTCCAAATCGGTTGTACAGTACACATTTTTGCCCGTTTCGCGATCCGTCCAGTCATTTCCAGCAATTCCATGTATGGAAGGAACAGAACCTGTGTAGATGCTGGTATGTCCCAAAGCCGTAACGGTAGGGATATACGGAATCATTACATTATTAAAAGAATAACCTTGTTTTAACATTCGTTTGAAACCATCCTCACCATACTGATTGTAAAAACGGTATAAATAATCCCATCTCATTTGGTCTATCACCAAACCAACAACCAATTTAGGACGTTCCACGGTTTTCTGTGCAGAAACCTGAAAAACTCCCAAAAATGCAAATGCAATAACAATCCCAATGCGTTTCATTATCTAAAAAATTTGAACACAAAGGTACGATACCCTTTTTATACTTGAAAATTAATTACCTGTTAACAGAGTCAAAAAAAAACCTCTCAACAATTGAAAGGTTTCTATATATGATTAAAAAAATTATTTTGCTCCCCCCGAATTTTTCTCTACATCGGTCTTGGTATTTTCTTTCACTTTTTGGTTACCAAAGCGCTTGGTTATTGTTAAAGCCGCTCCGTACCAATCGGATTTACTGATGTTATGAAATCGTCCAATTTGGGTAAATGTGGTATTATCAAATACAGGACGCTTAAAAATATTATTCAATTGAATAGTCGTCTCCAATCCTAACGTATCAAAAACCTTGGTTACCGACAAATTATGAAAAACATTCATCGTATTACCTTGCGTATTTCCCCAATTCTGCGTTTCTGCCCCTACCCAACCTGAAATATTAATTTTTTTGTTGAATAAATTGGTATACGAGAAATTGGCGGATCCCCCGAAATTGGTGAGATAACTATCTGTATTGATTTTATTTCTGGCATTGAAATCACTGTTATCGGTATAGTTCAGTCCCAAAGAAAGATTGACATTTAATTTATTACTGAAGAATGTTTGATTGGTATTAAAATTCGCAGAATATCGAGCCGAACGACCCTCATAATTATCTGGAAAACTGATAAGACCATTTTCGCCATCGATAAAATTGCCCCAATAATCACTATTTGTAACACTATAGCCCAGTGATAAAAAGTACTTCTTATAGATTCCTGCTTTAAAATTGAAACGGTGGTATGGATTAGGATTCAAATTCATATTACCTGAAGAATATGTACCATCGTCACTTGGCATAATAAACGGATTGAATTCCGAATACCACGGTCTCCACAAACTGTAATTGTACGATGCAGAAAGGTTGAAATTAGGAGTAAACGTATATTTAAGCAATGCATTAGGCATTAGCTTTCCGTAGGATATGTCGCGCTCTGAATTGGTTGATGTCTCGTGCAAATTAATGGTGATGTACTCGTAACGAAGTCCTACTCGCGTTTCTAACTTTTTAAATAGTTTGGTGCTGTAATTTCCATACACCGCGT
>JAYRQH010000058.1:0-5253 GCA_041910715.1 Bergeyella sp. | reverse complement strand
CGTGTGCAAAAGTAATAACTTATTTTGATATGACCAAATTAAATTCTATTTATTTTTGAGAATCTTCTAAAATTACCACGTAAAGAAAATCCTTACTTCAATAATCCCTAAATTAATCCCCTAAATAACTTCTGCGCTGCTTTTCATTTCTGATTTGCGGTTGCAAAGGTACGCTTTTTATTTAGAATCACACAATAGTTTTGCAATTAATTTTTTATTAAATATTAAAAACACTGCAATTCAGTACATTAAATTTTAATCTGCCTTGGCAAAAAACATCGACAGGAAATTGGCATACGATCTTTCAAGAACAATTAAGTCTCCAGTTTTCAAAATCAACCCTCCACTAACTCCAGATTTGTCGGAACGAATACCGCCTGACAGCACCTGAAAATTTTGTTGTGGTTGGTCTTCTTTATAATATAAATTAACTCTTGAGCCTAAAAATTTCTTTGTCGCAATATAGTTATTCGCACCTTCCTTAATTTGACCTTCATAATAGGTGTTTTGTGGAATTGTAACTTTCTCACCATTTACCAATACTTCTTTGGTCTTGCTATCATTATATATTATGTACGAATTTGCATTAGTAGGAAGCGTCGGCGTATAATACAAAGCTACCTCTCGCGTGTTTGTTGCGATTTCTTGATTATCTAAATCTTTTTTTGATTGATAAAGGAACGCGTTTGCCCCCAAGCTCCGTGCCTTTTGATAAAATTTCTTAAAAGCAACTGGTCCATCCTCTAATGGTCCTAAAATTTCGATTTTCCCTAAATACTGAGCATCATCTACTACATCGATCTTGTACAAGCGTTGGTCGTTGTTATCGTTTGCTGTTTTTGCCTCAGTAAGATTTACCGATTGTGCAAATAGGGTCAACGGCAGTAAAGCCACTAAAGTCCAAATTCTATTTTTCATCTGTATTCTCTAAAATTGCAACGCAAGTTTCTAAACTATTTTCCCAATGCTGAAGATCGATTTTAAAATTTTTCTCAATCTTATCTAACGCCATTGTACTTCTTTTTGGGCGTTTTGCCGGCGTAGGATAATCTTCGGTTGTGCATGGATTTATTTTAACTGAACTTCCCGAAAACTCTGCAATTTTTTGGGCGAAATTATACCATGTCGTTTCAGGATAGTTTGAAAAATGATAAACCCCGTAAATTGGATTCGGCGTCTCTATGATATTAAGAATAGCTTCCGCTAAGTCGTTTGCGTTAGTAGGTTGACCATACTGATCTGCAACGACACTCAGTTCTTCCCGAGTTTTAAATAGATGCAGCATGGTTTTTACAAAATTCTTACTAAACTCCGAATACAACCACGAGGTTCTTATAATGATAGTTTTAGGATTGGCCTCTAGCGCTTTTTCTTCGCCTTCTCTTTTACTGTTACCATATACTCCAATCGGATTTGTAAAATTATCTTCGTCGTACGAAATGTTGGTTTCACCATCGAAAACATAATCGGTAGAGACATGAATGAGTGTTGCATGCACTTTCTTAGAGGCGATTGCTAAATTCTCGGCACCCGTGCTATTAATTGCATATGCTTTTTCTTCTTCTTCCTCTGCTAGATCCACAGCGGTGTATGCGGCAGCATTCACACAAAAATTAGGTTTTTCTTCTTCAAAATATTCGACAACGGCATCTAAATCCGTAATATCTAAATCGGACGATCCTAGAAATTGAAATTCATAATCAAGAGCATATTGATCTTGCAACTTCTGAAGACATTGACCTAATTGCCCATATCCTCCGGTAACGATAATTTTCTTCTTTGTACTCATTTTCTATTATTTCCTTTTCTTAAAAATTGCACTCTTGATTCAAATGTTTGTTGGTCTAAAGCTACCAAAGTATCCTTAAACAAGTCTTGAATTTCTTTTGGTTGAATTTCTGATTTTCTTGTTTTTAGGTTAAAATAGATTACTGTTATCCATAACACTGCGTGTATGGTATTGCCATCTTCACTTTTCATCAGAATTTCTACCTTATCCAATCGATCCGAGATCATAATTGTTTTACTTGTAATCTGAACTTTAGTATTTGCTTTAACCTCTTTTAGATAGGCAATTTCGTTTTGCACAGTTATCCACGTGCACCCCGTTTTTTTAAGATATTGTTCGTAGGTAAACCCATAAAAATTCTCGACATGATCTTCGCGAGCATTCAACATATATTCTAGATATTTAATATTGTTGAGATGCCCGATGGGATCGCAATCTCCAAAACGCACTTTGGCAAATGAAGCTATTTCTTTATTCATGATACAAAAATAAAAAAACCATCCAGAGCGGATGGTTATTATTTTAGAAAAAGCTGACTTTTATAGTCCTAATTCTTTTTTCACCAAAGCAGTTGCATCTGGACCACCTTTGTAAATAAGAATGTTAGCGTTAGAATCTACAATAAAATCCCAACCGTTAGCTTTTGCAACTTTATCTACTGCTGCTTGAAATCTTTTTTCAATTGGAGTATATTCAATATCCGTTTTGTCTTGAAGATCTTTTGAAGCTGCTGCCATCATTTGCTGAATTTGCTCTTGTCTTTTCTGAAGTTCTTGACCTCTTTGCTCATTCACTTGTGGCGTTTGCTTTGCAGCTTCATCAGAGTATTTTTTATATAACTCTTCTGCTTCTTTTCTTTGCTTATCGATTTCTGCTTGTTTTACTTTAGATAAAGCATCTAATTTTTCATCTGCTTTCTTTTTATCCGGCATCAAATTAAGGACTGCGTTTACGTCAAGAGATGCCAACTTTTGTGCATTCATTGTTGTCGTTGCTACCATTACAAATAAAGCTGCGAATAAAACACTTAATTTTTTCATAATTAGGAGTACTGTTTAAATTTAATCTTTTTTTTAATAATCTATTTTCTCTTATTTTGAGATGCCCCGGTCTTCTGACTATTCGTTGTATTACCGAGTAAAACATCCAAAACTTTATCGGTGTAATCATACCTATTATCTAGGAAAAGCACAGTGATGTTGTTACTTTTATCAAGAACTATGCCCAATCCATTTTTGGTAACCACTTGCTGTATGGCGTTCCAAATTTGATCCTGAAAGGGTTTCGTTAAACTTGCACGTGCCCCAGAGATTTCTCCCTTGGTACCGAATCGGGTATTGATGAGTGTCTTAATTTTTTTATCCAACTCGTCAACCTCCTTTTCTCTTACTTTCAACTGATCACCAACTAATAAAACCCGTTCATTTTCCAATGCTAATTTCTTAGCATCGTATTGCTTTTGTAAATCTTGAATCTCAGTTTCCCAAGTTTTCACTTGTTGGTCGAGTCTGCTTTCAGCCTCTTTATATTGCGGTAGTTTATCCAAAATATAATTGGTGTCTACCACGCCAATTTTCTGTGCTGAAGCTATTGAGACTACGAAAAGCGCAAATGTAATTAATAATTTCGACTTTATCATGGTGTACAAAACTTTTATTAAAGAGTCTGATTCATTAAGAAATGCGTCTGCCAACCTGAACGTTCCTGCGCTCCTAGAGGCTTATCAAAACCATACGCGAAGTCAAATCCGATAAGTCCGAACGCTCCCATGTAGACACGAACACCCACACCAGCTGATCTCTTTAACTGGAACGGATTGTATTTCCCCCATGTATTCCAAACGTTACCACCCTCAGCAAATGCCAATGCATATATTTTTGCTGTTTGATTCATGGAAATCGGATATCGTAACTCAAACGAGAACCTATTATAGATTGTTCCCCCACCGTACGGTGTGATATCGGTGCTTACTCCAGATGCATAACCGGTAGTTGAAGCATTTTCATAACCACGTAATGGAATGAGCTCTCGTCCATCGTATCGCCCATTGAATAAACCAACACCTCCCATATAGAATCTTTCAAATGGTGGCGCTCCCAGTTCTTTGTTATAACCGTCCATAAAGCCCATTTCTGCAGTGCTTCGTAACACCAACTTACCAACAACGGTATTGTATGTATCTGCTTTCAATTTAACTTTATAGAACTCCATCCATTTGTATTTTTCTGTATTACTCATTGACGAGTAATCTTTATCATTTAATAATGAATACGGTGGAGTTAATTTTAAAGAAGCTTCAATATTGGATCCTTGTGTTGGGAAAATTGGGTCGAAACCAGCTGAGTTTCTGCTCAAACCAATGTTGAGTGAGAAATTATTTGCTGAACCGTAATATTCGGTTTCCGTACCAAATTGGAAAGGATAATTGTTGAACTCATACTTTTGGAACTGCAATCCTGTGTACAAAGACATCCAGTTATCCGGCCAATTTAACTGTCTCGAAAGACCTGTTGATGCTGATAAAATATTCAAGTGACCCATCGTTCCGTAATTGTCAACGTAGGTTTTTACTCGAGAATAGTTCAAATTAACAGACAACGCTGATGGTCTCTTTCCGAACAACCATGGCTCGACAAAAGCGATACCGTAATTTTGAAAGTATTGTCCTGCTTGTGCAGTGATAGAGAATGTTTGTCCATCTCCTTGTGGTACAGGTTTAAATCCTTTAAACTTTAAGAAATTTCTTAAAGAAAAGTTGTTGAAGGTAAGCCCCAACGTACCAATGAATGAGTTGCCCCCGTAACCTGCTTGCAACTGAACTTGGGAAGATCCTTTTTCTACCAATGTCCAAGCGATGTCTACGGTGTTATCTTGTGGATTCGGATTCACATTCTGCCCTACTTGCTGAGGGTCAAAGAATTGCATTTGAGCTAATCCGAAATACGTTTTCTTAATTTCTGCCTTCGAGAATAAATCTCCAGGACGTGTGTACAATGAGCGTAAGATTACGTGGTCATGAGTCGTTGTGTTACCTGACCAAGTTACGCGGTTCCACGTGGCTTTCTCGCCTTCATGCACGCGCACTTCCAAATTAACCGAATCGCCCACCACTGATTTTTCAACTGGGGTTACGTTGGAGAACAAATACCCGTTGTTAAGGTACATGGATTTGATATCGGAATCATCTTCTTTACCGCCATCTTCACCAACTTTCTTGTTGAATCCAACAGCATCGTAAATATCCCCAGTTTTATAGCCTAAAACACGTTGTAAAACTTCTGTTGAATAAGTGGTATTACCTACAAACGTGATATCTCCGATGTAGTATTTTTTACCTTCGTTTAACTTGATGTCAATATTATAATCGTTGTCTTTATTACGATACACTGAATCGTTAACGATTTTGGCATCGCGGAAACCTAGCGACTGATAGTAGGATATTAGGTTCTTTTTATCTTCGTCGT
>JAYRQH010000057.1:0-7565 GCA_041910715.1 Bergeyella sp. | reverse complement strand
TCAAAACCATTTTCAACAAACTCATCGTAGTTCAGCACGAAATCCTTGCTCGCCGTATTGTCCACCATAACCAAGTTTTCCAGATGGTGTTCCTGTGTGAAAGCGATTAGATCTTGAATATCAAATTCATTCGGAGAATAATTAATTTTCTGTCGCCAATCACTGCCAAAACCCGCTTTATTTAAAGCCATTTTGCGCGAATTTGCGATAGCAACCACTTTAAGATCAATACGCTTTCGATTCAAAATATCATGTGCCGAATCAAGAATTTGCTCCACCAACGTTCCACCCACATTTCCATGACCTATCAATGCAAGATGTACTGTTTTTGGCTTACCAAAAATTTCGGTTTCCAGAATGTTTTTTGCCAGCTCCGTCTGATTTTCGGTAACCACGATATTAACGCGACCGGCTGATGCAACTTGATTTAGCAACAAAGGATATATCTTGTGGCGTTGAAGCTCTGATAAAATTTTAGAGTAATTATCGGAAACAAAGCCAATAACCGTCAGTTGATTGATGCTGTAGATACCACTGACTATACCAAGTTTATTTTCTTTTAAGAATTCATCTTTCAAAACTTGTACAGCCTTTTCGGCATCGCTCTCGTCCACGAGTACAGAAATCCCGTTCTCAATCGCCTGCTGTGAAATAACACCAACACTGATGCCTCCACCATTCAATGCATTAAAAATGCGCGAATCGACGCCAATTTGCCCTAAAAAATCCTTCCCCTCAAAATTTACCAGGGCCTTTTTTCTGTATATATTGATTGTGTTTTGTTCTGACATGAGTAGTTAAAATATGGGTTTTAAAATTGCGTTTAATTGTTCGTATTCCATTAAAAAAGCGTCGTGGCCGTGTATGGAATTTATTTCTTGATAACTGACCGTAGTCTGGTTTGCTTTCAAAAGTTCTTCGGTCTTTTTAATCTCGAATGCGGGATAGAATAAATCACTATCTACGGAAATCAGATGAATGTCCGCTTGAATCGCTTTAAGCTGCTCCTCACTAACCGAAATGTTCATCAGCAGATGATTGACCAAGCGATAGGCCTGAAGTGTAAATCGCTCACTCAAACTTTTTCCGTGATAGGAAAGCCAATCGTGTGACTTGCGCATTTGTTTTACGGCATCTCTCTCGTCATTGAAACGTAAATTAAGAGATTCAGGAGTTCGGTAGCATAACATGGCATGAATACGCGCTTTCTCTAAAGGCTGCTCTTCTGTTTCAAGCAAAAATTTTTGCACTAAGCATTGCGAATGCAGCCAGTCAGACGTTTTATAACCCGTTGCTACGGGAACAAAAATCTGTGCAAAATCTGGACGTATGGCGAGCATTTCCCAAGCGATTGATCCGCCTACCGATCCGCCAATGAGGGCAAAAACAGAATTTATATTCAACTCCGTTAATCCTAATAAAAATAAGCGTGCGATGTCTTTTGCAGTGAATGCTGTAAAATTTTCTATCGTAAAATCATCGTAGCCATTTCCTGGTATGTTAAAACACAGAACCGTATATTTATCTGTGTCGATAACCTTTCCGTGTCCCACCAAGGTCTTCCACCAGCCTGTTTCGCCAGCCACATTTGAATTTCCCGTTAGTGCATGATTAATGACCACCAGCGGTGCCTGATGAAGCTCTTTGCCAAACAGTTGGTACGACAAACTAATCTGATCCCATTGGGTGGCATCCGAACTTGTAAAATTGTGTATTTGAATATGGTGTAGCGAATTCTTCAATTTCTTTTTCTCTTAAAAATCCATCGAAAATGCTACCTGTTGAAGTAAAAGTCTTTGTTATCTTTCCCATTATAAGGAGTAGAATTTAGCACCTTCTTCGTTGCCGAAGGGTTGCCAAGGTTTCACAGAGTCTAATCTCTCCACCTTTCTCAATAACATTTTCAATATGTGAATGAACAAATTTTCTGCTGCAAATATACATCAAGAATTCGAAATCTTCAAAAAAAGTTTTTATCGGAATTAAATAAATCTAAAATTCTAGTCACTATCTTACTATTATTAGCATTCTACAGATAAAATGAAGTGTATTAATTAAAAGAAATGTACACTAAATTAGAAATCAACTCTTTACTAATCTACCAAATCTTTTTTATTTTTGCACAAATTTGAAGTGATGAGTGTAGAACTGAAACGTTCAGCAGACGAAAATTGGAAAAAATGGGGACCCTACGTGAGCAATCGCCAATGGGGAAATGTTCGCGAAGATTATAGCCCCAATGGCAATGCATGGGAGTACACAGGGCATGACACCGCAGAGAGCTACACGTATCGATGGGCTGAAGAAGGGATCGCCGGAATTTCGGATGATAATCAGCGTCTTTGTTTTGCATTTTCTTTCTGGAATACTAGAGACGAACGTATTAAAGAGCGCTTTTTTGGCTTAAGCAACTATCAAGGTAACCACGGCGAAGATATCAAAGAAATTTTCTACTATCTTGACAATACACCAACCCATTCGTATATGAAAATGGTGTATAAATATCCCACAAAGGCATTTCCTTACGAGGAACTGATCAAAGAAAATGCAAAACGCACCAAGAAAGAGCAAGAATTCGAAATTATAGATACAGACATCTTCAAAAACAACGATTATTTTGATCTCTTTATCGAATACGCAAAAGCATCGGAGTCCGACATTCTTATACGAATAACTGCTATCAACCGAAGTACTGAACGGGCACCTTTAGTGATTTTACCTACGCTGTGGTACCGAAACAATTGGAAGTGGGGATACAACGAATACAAACCGAGCCTTCGTCACGAAAAAGAAGACAATATCGCGATTTCACATGGCGATCTTAGCATGAAGAACTTCTACTCTCGCTCGCAAGCGGAAGACGTTTTCTGTGATAACGAAACCAACACAAAAAAGCTTTTCAACTTCGAGTCGGACGGCTATTTTAAAGACGGAATTAATGATTTTATCATTCATGGGTCGAAAACTATTAACCCCGAAAAACAAGGAACGAAGGCTGCTTTTATCATCGACACTGTATTAGAACCTGGTGAAAGCAAACTGTTTGATTTCAGATTGACAGAGGATGATTTAGCGGACCCATTCCTAGATTTTGATTCCATTTTCGATTTGCGTCTTCAGGAAAGCAATGAATTTTATGAATTGGTTCAGAAAGATATTACCAATGATGATGAACGAAACATCCAGCGACAAGCTTTTGCAGGACTTTTATGGAATAAGCAATTTTATCACTACAATGTTGGTAAATGGCTGAAAGGCGATCCGAACTTTGGAGCTCCACGCGATTTTGATCAGTATGTTCGTAATACCGATTGGACGCACCTCCACAACAAAGACATCATATCGATGCCCGACAAGTGGGAGTATCCTTGGTATGCAACGTGGGATTTAGCATTTCACTGCGTTCCCTTTGCTTTGATTGACCCGCATTTTGCTAAAAACCAATTGCTGCTACTTACCAAAGAGTGGTATATGCATCCAAACGGTCAGCTCCCAGCGTATGAATGGAATATGAGCGATGTAAACCCTCCAGTGCATGCATGGTCGTGTTTCCGAGTATTTAAAATCGACGAAAAAATTCATGGTCGACCAGACCTATTGTTTCTGGAAAAGGTTTTCCAAAAATTATTGTTAAATTTCACATGGTGGGTAAACCGAAAAGACAAACACGGCAAAAATATTTTTGGAGGCGGATTTTTAGGATTGGATAACATTGGTGCTTTCGACCGAAATATGGAGCTGGAAAACGGAGATCACTTGGAACAAGCCGACGGAACTTCGTGGATGGCAATGTACGCACTCAACATGATGCGTATTGCGATGGAACTTGCTCAATACTATCGCGTTTACGAAGATATGGCCATCAAATTTTTTGAGCATTACTTGTACATTGCCGAAGCAATGGAAAATTTAGGAACCAACAACCTTGGGCTATGGAATGAAGAAGACGGTTTCTTTTACGATGTCTTGCAACTTTCCGATGGACAGGCGCTTCCTTTACGTTTGAGAAGTATTGTAGGCTTAATACCGATGTTTGCCGTGGAAATTATCGACCACAATTTATTGGAAAACATGCCGAAATTTCAAGAACGAATGGATTGGATTCTTAAAAACAAAAAAGAACTGGCTAATCTCGTTTCCCACTGGGAGGTTGAAGGCCAAGGACGCAAGCATCTGATGAGTATCCTGAGAAGAACTCGACTAAAAAATGTGTTGAACAGAATGTTAGATGAAAAAGAGTTCCTTAGCGACTACGGAATTCGTGCGATGTCTAAAGTTTATGAAAAGAACCCATTCATCTTCCAAGTTCACGGAAGAGAATATGTGGTGCATTATACACCGGCAGAGAGCGATTCGTCGATGTTTGGCGGCAATTCCAATTGGCGCGGACCCATTTGGTTTCCTATAAACTTTTTAATTGTTGAAAGCTTACAAAAATTCTACTTTTATTATGGCGACAGTCTGAAAGTAGAATTGCCAAAAGGAAGTGAAAACGAAGTTTCACTAAATGTCGTAGCCGATGATTTAAGCAAGCGTTTACAAAATATTTTCTTACGAAATGACCAAGGAGAACGTGCTTTTAACGGTGGAAATAAAATCCTGAATTACGATCCTGAATTCAAAGACTACATTATGTTTTATGAATACTTCCATGGAGACAATGGTAGAGGTGTTGGTGCCAGCCACCAATGCGGTTGGACAGCAACAGTGGCAAAACTTATTCAGCCTAAGTCTAATTAAAATAAAAAATCGGCAAAGGCCGATTTTTTTATTTTGTAGGGTTGCTACTCCGCAGCTACCGGTGATCCGTTTACCGAAACTTCGTAGGTAACTTCCACATTCGGCTCTAAAGTTTTCGATACCGAACAGTATTTTTCAAATGATAGCTGGGCCGCCTTTAATGCTTTTTTAGGATCAACCTCACCTTCTATTGCAAATTTCACTTTAATTGCTTTGAATGGTTTAGCTTCATCAACCGGAATACGTTCCCCCTCTACTTCGGCAGAAAAAGAAGTAATGCTTTGTCTTTGTTTTTTTAAAATAGAAACCAAATCAATTCCACTGCAGCCCGCGACAGCCATCAAAACAGTTTCCATTGGCGAAACTCCAGTAGATCCGGGAAGACTTGCATTATCTATCAAAATTTTGTTGCCTTGGCTGTTAGTACACTCGAAAAGGTAATCGTCGTTGATTCTATTAAGATTTATTTTCATACTATGATATTATCTGTGTAAAGTTATAAAATTCCCCGCGCTTTAATCTCCAAATATTTATTGATTACTTCTACATTGAGATTTTCGGGTAAGGTGTACACGGTATAAATGCCGTATTTGCGCAATTCTTGAATGATGAGCTTTTTCTCAAATTCTAATTTTTCTGCGATAATATCATCATAAATATCCTGCATATTTTCAGGATTGGAATGAATCAGTTTCTGAAACTCCGAATTTTTAAAGAAGACAACCACCAACAAATGATTTTTTGCAATGCCACGAAGGTACTTTAATTGGCGGTTTAAGGCATCTAAGGTTTCAAAATTCGAAAACATAATTACCAAACTACGTTGACTAATGCTGAACTTCACATCCTGATACAAACGATTGAAATCGCTTTCGTAGTAATTGGTTTGGATGTTGTACAGCGCCTCAGAAATCTTCTTTAACTGTCCGTTTTTGTTTTCTGCAGCCACCTTATTTTCAGCTTTTTTGGAAAATGTCATCATCCCAGCACGATCGCCTTTTTTGAGAATAATGTGCGAAAGAGCCATAGTTGCATTTATGGAATAGTCTAACAAACTGAGTCCATTGAAAGGCATCTGCATGGTTCTGCCCTTATCAATAAGCATATAAATTCGTTGTGATTTTTCATCTTGATATTGATTAATCATCAACTTGTTTTGCTTGGATGTGGCCTTCCAGTTTATTGATCGAATATCATCGCCTTGTACGTATTCTCGGATTTGCTCAAACTCCATCGTGTGCCCCAACTTCCGGATTTTTTTGATGCCACCTAACAAAAATTCATTTTGCAAAGCCATTAATTCGTATTTTCTAAGATGCACAAACGATGGATAACTCGCCAGCATGGCTCCTTTCTGAAAAGAGAAGCGCTTGCTCGCAAAACCTAGTTGTGACGACACATAGACATTCAAATTTCCAAAACTATACTCACCACGCTCTTTAGGAACTAAGGTATATTGAAAGAATGAATTTTTGGAAGGGCCAATCTCTTTCTCAATTAAAAAATCGCGCTTCTGAAACTGAAACGGAATTTCATCAATTACTTTTGCAAAAATTTTAAAGAAATAGTGATTCTTAATATCAATTTTAATCTCATTTTCGTCGCCATTAGACATTTTTTCGGGCAAAATCCGTTGGGCAGAAATACCGTTCTTTACTAAAAACAGTAGAAAAAAATCAACTAAAAATAGGACCACACAGCACACTAGAGCAATGTGACCCGCAAGCAGCATTTTTGGAAAGAAGAAGGCCAATACGTACATCACACACACTGCAAGAAGTGCGTAATAAAAGCGATTATTGATGTACAATTTTTTTATCATTGTGGAAAAAAATTAGCGAGGAACTTCAATTGTTTCCAATATTTGGCGGATGATTTCATCTGCGGTGAGTCCTTCCATTTCACGTTCTGGTGACACGATGACGCGATGTCTTAAAACGGCATAACTAGACTCTTTAATATCTTCAGGAGTTACAAAATCACGACCACGGATAGCAGCAAAAGCCTTAGAGGCGTTCAGCAATGCCAAGCTCGCTCTAGGAGAAGCTCCCAAGTACAAAAATTGATTTTCACGTGTATTTATGATGATTTTTGCAATATATTCAATCAAGTTAGGCTCAACAATAATTTCCTTAACCTGTTTTTGATACGCAAGCAACTGCGCTCCCGACAGTATACTTTCGACAACATCGGTTTTATCGTCCGTCTTTGACTGATGCTGATTGTTGATAATCTCCACTTCCTGCTCCATGGTTGGATAGCCAACTTCAATTTTAAAAAGGAAACGATCGAGCTGAGCTTCTGGTAGACGATACGTTCCTTCGTGCTCAATTGGGTTTTGCGTCGCAACTACCATAAATGGCTCGTCCATCGGATATCGCGTTCCGTCCATTGTTACTTGCCGCTCTTCCATCACCTCGAATAAAGCCGCTTGTGTCTTTGCAGGCGATCGGTTGATTTCATCAATCAAAATAAAGTTTGAGAAAATGGGTCCTTTTTTAAATTCAAATTCGGAGTTCTTGATATTAAAAATCGAGGTTCCCAGGATGTCAGAAGGCATTAAATCGGGCGTGAACTGAATTCGGCTGAAGCCTACATCGACTGTCTTGGCTAAAAGTTTTGCTGTAATCGTTTTGGCAACACCAGGAACTCCCTCGATAATCACATGCCCATTGGATAGTAAAGCCGCTAAAAGGTGCTCTACCATACTTTCCTGGCCAACGATTACTTTACCGATCTCTTTTTTTACTTTTTCTATATTTTGTCGCAGTTCAGTCATATCAATTCGTGACTGAAAGGATGTATTTTGCGAATCTGCGGATTGC
>JAYRQH010000056.1:0-7664 GCA_041910715.1 Bergeyella sp. | reverse complement strand
CTGATTCAGTTGATTTAATTGCCGAACAATATAAAGGAAGAGAGAGTCTTAAGCCAATTTACAATGCGTTGATTAAAGAAATTAATTCTTGGGGTGAAACATTTGAAATTGCTCCCAAAAAAGCTAACGTTAGTCTCAAGCGAAAAAAGCAATTTGCAGTTGTTGGTCCCGCAACGAAGACGAGATTTGAAATTGGTTTGATGTTGAGAGGAGAAGAAGCAACAGCGCGTCTTGAAGCCGAAAAACCAAATGCAATGTGTACCCACAAAATTAAAATTACTTCTATAGACGAGCTTGATGCGGAAGTGTACTCATTGTTACGAAAATCGTTTGATAAATCTATTTAATCAAAGAGTTTATGGCAGAAAAGAAAAAAACATCCGCAATGATGCAACATGAGGATAATTTGTGGTATTCTGAAGTGGACCAAATAGCTGCTATCCTCAACAAAGCAGATTTAGATATTGCAGTAAAATGGGGCGCAGATGTGTACACCTACAAAGGGAAAAATGTGGTGAGTTATGGTGGATTTAAAAATTATTTCGCTATTTGGTTTTACAATGGCGTTTTCCTTAGCGATCCAGATGGTGTTTTGGTAAATGCACAAGAGGGAAAAACCAAGTCACTTCGTCAATGGAGAATGACTTCAATGGACGAAATTGATGAGAAAAAAATCTTGAATTATGTACATGAAGCCATTGAAGTTGAGAAAAAAGGACTAAAAATGAGTTCAGAAAAAATGCAACCACTGGAAAATCCGGAGCTGCTTCAAAATGCATTCAATGTAAATTCCGATTTAAAAACAGCATTTGAAAAACTAACACCTGGAAAACAAAAGGAGTACATTCTTTATTTGAATGAAGCCAAACAAGAAACAACAAAACGTAAGCGCTTGGAGAAAATTGTTCCCATGATTTTGGATGGAAAGGGTCTCAATGACAAGTACAAATAATTGATAACAGATTCTATGGCAGAAAATAAAACGAAATCAACCGAAGCCAACGTCGAAGAATTTATTCGATCTTATGCCAATTCCCAACAAAAAATTGATGACAGTTTCATATTAATGAAAATGATGCAAGAAGTGACGGGAGTTGAAGCAAAAATGTATGGTCCAACCATTGTTGGATTTGGAAACTACCACTACAAATACGCTAGTGGACATGAAGGCGATGCTCCATTATTAGGGTTTTCCCCGCGAAAAGCCGAATTTTCGTTGTATGTTTTTACTGGCCTTGATGAACATGAACATTACTTGACGGATTTAGGAAAATTCAAAATGGGAAAAGCGTGCATTTATGTCAAGAAACTATCAGATATCAACTTAGATATTTTGAAAAATTTAATGCAGGTCTCGGTTGAATATCTATCTACAAAATACCAAAGAACGTTATAAAATGATACAGGATCTTTTTACAGAGGCTGCTGCCAAAGAAGTGATTGCAAGAATTAATAAACTTAAGCCCGCGGATAAGCCACTTTGGGGAAAGATGAGTGCAGACCAAATGCTAGCGCACTGCAATGTTATGTACAAATTTACGTATCAGCCAGAGCAGTTTAAAAGGCCGAGTGCATTTAAAAAATTTTTGTTGAGGCTATTTATCAAAGGATTTGTAGTAGGAAAAAAGCCTTATAAAAAAGGAACTCCCACCGCACCCGAATTTGTGATCGTGGGGGAAAAAGATTTTGAAAAGGAAAAATCCATGTTAATAGAAAACATTCAGAAGACACAAAAATTAGGACACGCGACTTTTGATGGCAAAGATAATTTCTCTTTTGGGAAAATGTCTAGTGCTGAGTGGAACACCTTGTTTTATAAACATTTGGACCATCACTTAACGCAATTTGGAGTTTAACATAAAACCCATTTTTACATGAATACCAGTTTTGCAAAAGCAGAAATGCTTATACGGAACGACATTGACACTGTCTTCAATGCCTTTATAAAGCCACAGATTACCACAAATATTTGGTTTACGAAAAGTTCGGGACCGCTTGTTGAAGGCGAAAAGGTGGTGTGGACATGGGAGATGTACAACCATTCTGTTGAGATTAATGTTTTGGAAATTATCCCAAACAAATCGATCAAAATTGACTGGGGAAATTACGATAAACCGTCATTGGTAGAGTGGACTTTCAAATCAATGAGGGACGGAACTTTTGTATCCATTACCAACACCATAACCAATGAAAATCCTGAGCAACTACTATCCGAAGTACGTGATAGCACGGAAGGCTTTACGTTGGTTTTGGCTAATTTAAAAGCCTTGTTAGAATATGATATTAAGCTCGGTTTGGTCGCTGATCGGTTTCCAAGTGAATAGTTATTTTGTTAAATCCTCTTTTACCCAATCGCTCTTTAGCACCATATTTTTTATAGCCGCCTCATTGTAGCTCCAAAATTCGCTGTTTTTTGGCATTTGGTTTTCCATAACGATAACACTTGTTTTCGATTTTGGAAAATAGCAATTCAGCAGAGTGAACCCATCACCAAGACCAGTAATAGCGTAATACGAGTAGCCTTTTTCGTTTATTAAACGTACTGAATAGCCAAATCCCATATCTTCGGTTCCAAAAACAGGATGTTGGGCTTTTGTGGATGCGTTAAGCAACAGTTTTAAGGAATTCGGTTTTAGAATTTTACCATTAAACAAAACTTGATTCCACAAATCCAAATCGGTTGGCGTTGAGATAATTCCGGCTGCTGATCGCATTTCATTAGTCAAAAACGTTTTTGAAACGGGTTGTAAATTGTTTTCTACATTCATAAAACCGCTAATGGATTTACTTGGTTCATATTCTGAAAAACAAAAACTCTCCTTCATGCCAACTTCTTTAAAAAGTTCATTCACCAAATCCTTATATGATTTCTGATATACATTTTCGAGAATTTTACCAAGTAACACATACGATAAATTTCCATACTTGAACTGCGTCCCGGGCTCAAAAAGCAAAGTCTCGTCCACGGTTTTTATTCCATGCGTATGATTGAGTAAATGGTGGATGGTAACGGCGTTTTTCCATTCAGGATTTAGATCATTCAAATACAGTCCAACGGCATCAGAAATATGCAGTTTTCCTTGTTCTTGCGCCCTCAGAATCAATACGGCTGTAAACTGCTTTGAGTTCGACATAATCTTAAAAGCATCCGTCTTATTTATTTTTTTCGTCAAAAGTGAATCTGAAAAACCGTGTGACTTTTGATATAAAATTTGGTTATTATTTTTCACCAAAACCGATCCTGTGAAGAGTATAGGTTCTTTCGATTTCAAAATAGAATCTAATTTTTTTGTCGTTCCATTTTGTGCATAACCGAAATAAAAAGTAAATATTGAAAAAAATAAAAACCAGGTTTTCGAATTGATAGTCATAAAATTATTGATATTTTTTAGGTAAACCATACTTCAAACGCCGATCCTTGCTGCAATTTGCGGTAGATGAGATACCCGTTGTGAGCTTCCATAATACTTTTTGCTAATGTAAGACCTATTCCCGAACCGTGGGCACGCGTCGTGAAAAAAGGAAGAAATATTTTTGATTCTATTTGAGGATCAATTCCTTGTCCATTATCTTCAATACTAACAACGATTCGGTTGTTGCTTTCAAACATGATAACTTTAATGCACTTTTCTTGTTGATTTTGTACTGCTAGTTGAGCATTGGTTAACAGATTAACGAAGACGCGTTCCATCATACTTCCATCGGCTAAAACAAAATAATCTTGAGCAGTATAAATCAAATCAATATTTTGAGTTTTAAACTCACTTTCAAATATTTTGAGAACATTTTCAAGAACCATTCGTAGGTTGAGCCTTGTCTTCTTGGGTTTCGGTAGCTCAGCAATTTGCCTGTAACTATCAATAAAATGTACTAGTTGTTGTGATTTCGAATTAATAATTTTTAAAGAATCTTTAATTTCTTTCTGGTCCTCGTGCGTTAATTCTTGTTGATCGGTAAGATATTCTAGATTATGAACTAAGCTATTCACAGGAGTTAGCGTGTTAAGAAGTTCGTGCGAAATCACCTTCATCAGATTATTCCACGCTTGTTTTTCTTTTCGATCAACAATTTTTTGGATGGATTCCATCGATATCACGCAAAAATCGGTTTCGTAGTTTGAAATTCGGGAAGTTCGGATGGAAAATGACTGCGGACTTCGCTCTTCAATGGAAATGTCAATAAATTCTTGTGAATCCTGAAATTCTGTTTGTTCAACAAGTTGAAAAAAATCAGGCACTTTGTCCTTATAAAAAGCCCAAGAATTGTATTTTGGAACTTTTAACAGATGGGTAAAGGTCGGATTGCAGTAATAAACCTGCCAATCTTTGTCAGAAACGGATTTTGAAAGAATTAAAAAGCCTATTTCCATACTGTCAAGAATTGAATCGTATAGATTTTTGTAGGAGTACAAATTCTTGTGCTCATCTTTTGCTTGATAATAAAGCTGCGCTGCTCGGGATTTTAAAGAATCACGCTCAATATTTTTAGGAAAAAGCGAAAAATCTTTTCGCTGAATTGCTAAAATGAGTTTTTCTGTGTCACGCATTTTCTTAATAAACTGCATCCACAGCATCAACTGTATCCCAATGGACGAAGCTACCAGGAGAAAAGCAATAAACAGTTTACCATTCAAAAAGAAAGTAAACGCCCATACGCAAGTAACCATACTTAGCATACAAAATACTATCAATTTCCATAATTTATTTTCCATACGCTACAATCCAAATTTTTCCATCCTACGATATAGCGCCGCGCGCGAGAGACCTAATGCATTTGCTGCAGCCGATATATTTCCCTGGAATTTTTTAAGTGCATTTTTGATGAGTTTTTCTTCCATTTCTTCTAGGTTTAGCGACTTTAATGTTGCGTTTTCACTCGTAACAGGATTCCATCGCAGTTTAATTTTGTTGGAATCGGCTAAGATTATTTCACGCTCAATGCCATGTTCTAGTTCACGGATGTTTCCCGGAAAAGAATAGTTACGAATTTCGTCCAAATTGGAAATTTCGATATGAGATTTATTGTATTTTTTTTCATACTTTTCAATAAAAAAGGCAGCCAAATTCCCAATATCTTCAGTTCGTTGTCGAAGTGGTGGTAGTTCCACTTCCACAGTATTTATTCTGAAGTACAAATCATCGCGAAATGCACCGTTCTGAACCAGATTTTTGAGATCAGCGTTGGTCGCGAAAATAAATCGAACATTCGGGAAACGTTCTTTCGTCTCGCCTATTCTAGATAGTTTTTTAGTTTGTATCAAGGTCAATAATTTCTGTTGCAAATTCAAGGATAGATTTCCAATTTCATCCAAAAACACCGTTCCGCCATCGGCATTTTCTATTTTACCTGCTTTATCGCTTTTGGCATCCGTAAATGATCCTTTGGCATAACCAAATAATTCGGCTTCAAATAGATTTTCAGAAATTGAACCTAAATCAATATGAACAAAAGGTTCGTTTTTCCTTTGCGAATGTTGGTGAATATATTCTGCCATCACGTATTTACCAGTCCCATTTTCTCCTAGAAGCAAAACATTCGCATCGGTAGGAGCTACTTTTTTCAAAGTTTGCATCACCGATTTCATTTTTGGAGACTCACTCTTAAGTTGATAATGGGAGGATGTCATCTGGAGATTTTCCCATTGCGCGAGTTTTTTATTCTTTCGCGATAAATCGACCGCAAGATTTACCGAAGCATACAATTTCTCATTGTTCCAAGGTTTTAAGATAAAGTCGTTAGCACCTTTCTTTAATGCTTCTACAGCTAATTCTATTTCGCCGTATGCGGTCATCAAAATCACCGGAATTTGGGGATAGACTTCTTTAATTTCGGAAAGCCAATACAGTCCCTCTTTACCATCCTCAAAGCCACGACGGAAATTCATGTCAAGCAAAATGACATCAATATCATTGTCATTTAAAGTGCTCAAAATTTTATTGGGTGCGCTAATTCCTACAACGTTGCTGAAGAATTTTTTTAGCCACACACGCGCCGAAAACAAGATGTCCTCATCATCATCAACAATCAAAATTCCAGCTTCTTTCTTTCTCATATATTTTTACTTTTTTTGGCCACAGTAGGTACACTATGTAAAATAGTACACTATTTCTAGCTGTTTTTTAGAACGACAATTGTACGATTTTGAACACATACTGTACGATTTTGAACACATAAATACAGCTACGTAATCGAATTGATGTTCATTATCAACTACTTACAAAGACGTACATACGTGGCACTATCTTCGTGTAATAATCTGTGAATCAATATGATATCATGGATACGAAAGTAGAGAAAAAACAATCAAATATCAAAATACTCCTTATCATAGTTTTACTCGCGGTTGCAATTGGCGCCTTTTTGACTTATTTTTTGCAGCAGAAGAAAACCTATGCGGTTAAAAAAGAAAATCTTCAAATAGAAGAAGTAACCGAAGGGAAATTTGAAGATATGCTGATGATTACCGCCCAAACGCAATCTCTAAATTCTTCGTTGGTGAACGTTCTCGAAGGTGGGATGGTAAAAGAAATTTATACCGAAGATGGGCGAATGGTAAGTAAAGGCCAGCCTTTGGCACGAGTGTACAATCCTAATACCGAATTTAATTATCTCAACCAGGAAACGGGAATCATGCAACAAATTAGTCAGATGCGTAACTCATTGCTGGAACTCAAAAATCAAGAATTTAACCAAAATAAAGAATTGCTACAGGCGCAAAACGATTACAATTTGGCTTTACAAACCTATACTCTACAAAAACGTTTGTATGATGCCGAAATCGGTAAAAAATCGGAGTTTGAGCTGGCGCAGCAAAATTTGAATTATCAAAAGAAAAGAAAACAGATTACGGAACAAGGCATTGTGAGTGAAAATGGTTCGCGAAATCAACAAATTTCAGCCATCAATTCATCGATTAATCAGATGCAAAAAAGTCTAAATGTTTTAAAATTGAATAAAAATAATTTTCTAATCATGGCTCCTGTTTCTGGTAGATTGTCGTCTTTCAATCTATCTTTAGGGCAAAATTTGGCATCGGGAGAGAGCATTGGGAAAATTGATTTAATGGACGGTTACAAACTTATGTCTAAAGTGGACGAATTCTACATCAACAAACTGCAAATCGGCACTAAGGGAACTTTGGATAACAACGGAAAAAACTACAACGTCATTGTTACAAAAGTCCTTCCAGAAGTGAAAGATGGACAGTTTTCTGTTGAATTGAATTTCTCGGATAATGAAAAACCTGAAAATCTAAAAATCGGGATGACGTTCGGTGTAAAATTGAAGTTGTCGGCAGATACACAAAGTACGATGATTCCGAAAGGAAGTTTTTATAAAGACACAGGTGGAAAATGGATTTTTGTAGTTAATGGAAAGAAGGCAGAGAAGCGAAACATCATTATTGGAAGACAGAACTCCATGTTTTATGAAGTAACCTCAGGATTGAAAAAGGGACAAAAAGTGATTGTATCGGATTATACCGATTATGCGAAATATGAAATTTTAGATTTGAAGAATTAAGATGAAAGTACAAGTGAAAATTTATTTTTTAGGTATGCTGTTGATATATAACGCCGTATTCAGTCAACAAAAAATAGTGCCTTATGTGGATGAACGTGTCGAGTTGATGAGCTCAATCTTTCGGATGATGGGCGCCGAAGAAT
>JAYRQH010000055.1:0-3476 GCA_041910715.1 Bergeyella sp. | reverse complement strand
GAAGGGTTTGATCAGTTGGAATTCAAAACAAAAAAATCAAAGTTTAAACCTGCCCATTGTTCGTCGGAAGATCAAGATTGGATGAAATACAAACTGAAATTCGGTAAAAACCCATTGACCCGCGAAAAAGAAAATTATTTGGAATATGGCAATAATTCATACATTTCGGTGATTGATGTTTCCAACAAAACCATGGTTCTCGAGGGAAATGTGCTGCCTAAGCTTTACTTTTCTGGAGCTAAACTTTTTATGTTAGAGAAAGTGAAATAGTCTTGTAGACAAGTTTCTCTTAATTTTTTATATCTTTGCGCCATTATCAAGAACCCCGAAAATCGGGTAGCAACCTGCAGCAACAAGCAAGGTGCTAAAAACGATAAGCCATTTCTGGAAAAAATGTTGGTACTCCGCAGAATTGTGTTTGTCGAATTGATGTAAGAACGACAATTTATGAGCACATTATTTAGAAATCCACTTTGGAGCCTTTTTCCCTTTCTTGTTTTTATTCTAGTTTTCCTTGGCGCAGGAATTTATTATGATGATTTTTACGCAATGCCTTCTCCAATTGCCATAATTGCAGGAATAATTGTGGCTTTTATCATGTTGAAGGGTACAATGAAGGATAAAACTACTACATTTCTTGAAGGCTGTGGCGATCGTAATATTCTCACCATGTGCATCATCTATATTTTGGCTGGGGCTTTCGCGACCGTTGCCAAATCTATAGGCAGTGTAGATGCTATTGTGCAATTGGGTATTCAGAATTTATCGCCACAATACTATCCGGCGGGAATTTTTCTTATTGCTTCGTTTTTGTCGATCGCATCGGGAACGTCGGTAGGAACTATTGTTGCTCTAGGTCCCATTGCTGTTGGACTTTCCGAAGCGGGAGGCTGCGATATTAATATCGTTGGTGCGGCGCTTCTCGGCGGTGCGATGTTTGGTGATAATTTATCGATTATTTCGGATACAACAATTGCCGCCACCCAAATTATGGGATGCGATATGCGTGATAAGTTCAAAAACAATTTTAGTTTTGTCTTTCCTGCAGCCCTCATCGCGTTCTTTATCTATATCTATGTGGGAACAGGTTCCAGTGAGATTGTTCAAAATTCCAGTAATGTGCAAAGCGCATCGCCGCTCCTCATTTTACCTTATCTTGCAGTTATTGTGTTGGCTTTTTTTGGTTTGGATGTCTTCCTAGTTTTACTTATTGGAATTGTGTTGAGTGGAATTTTTGGTTTTATTTATCATGATTTTACATTTCTTGAGTTTGCTAAAAAAGTATACGAAGGATTCACCAGCATGACCGAGATCTTTCTATTATCATTGTTAACGGGTGGTTTGGCTGCATTGGTTGAAAAAGCTGGTGGAATTGATGCACTATTACAAACGATACGCAAGAAAATTTCGGGTCCAAAGTCTGCACTATTAGGAATCGGAACCTTTGTCGGTCTTACAGATGCTGCGACGGCGAATAATACTATTTCAATTGTGATTACAGGAAAAGTGGCCAAAAAAATTACGGAAGAGTTTGATATCAAGCCTCGTGTTACCGCTTCAATTTTAGATACATTTTCGTGTTTTGTACAGGGCATCATTCCGTATGGAGCGCAAATTTTAATTCTCACAAGCTATAGTAAAAATACAATCAGCTATCCTGTTTTGCTTCAAAATAGTTTCTATTTATTCCTACTTCTCATTGCCGTTCTTATCTATATCGCTATTGGTAAAGTGCGAAATTCAGCTACATCAACAGACTAAAAAGCACATTAAAACCTGCGATAAATCATTTTTGGTAACTTTTTATTGCGAGGTTAAAATTTATTCCTAATTTTGCTATTTATAATTATTATAAATAAAATTAAGGAAATAATTTCAAAAGATCCCGTATGAGAAAATCGTTTTTTGCAGCCGTTTTTTTAGTCGCTGCCATCTTCGGAAAAGCACAAAAAAATACCTTATTGGATGGTGGTTTTTGGAAAAATAACCCCAATCTGGAAACGGTAAAGGCAGAAATTGCAAAAGGGAACAGCCCTTCGCAACAAAATCTAGGTTTTTTTGATCCCGTTGTTATGGCGATTAACAATAAAGTTTCTTTGCCGGTGATCCAGTTTATGGTAGAGCAGGACGGAAATTCCATTGACAAAAAAACGCACCATTCAAGAACCTATCTGCAGTGGGCAGCCGCTTCAGGAAATCTGGAATTGGTGAATTATCTTTTGGCTAAGGGGTCGGATGTGCATTATAAAGACAGCCACGGATCTTCGGTTATCGAGTATGCAGCCGAAGCGGGAAATAAAAATACCGCAGTTTTTGATGCACTGATAAAAGCTGGAGCCAATCCGAAATTGAAGCACGAAGACGGTTCCACCTTAATCATGATGAGCATCGCTAATGACGATGATTTAAGTTTGGCGAATTATTTCGTATCTAAAGGTTTGTCACTTCAAGATAAAGACAATGCAGGCAGAACTGTTGCCGATTATGCGATGAAATTAGGTAATTTCCAAATTCTCGATCAGTTAATTGCAAAAGGGGTGAAGCCTACCAATCAAGCTTTATTTTTTGCCACTCAAGGTTCACGTGCCAAGGCCAATGGATTGGATGTTTTCCAAAGCTTGGTAGAAAAATATAAACTAAATCCCAAAGCATTAAATCCAAACGGTGCGACGATTCTTAATTTGTTGATGCGACGACCTAATCTGGAGATTATTCAATATTTTATCAATAAAGGAGTGGATGTTGGAGTAGCCGATAAGGATGGAAACACAGCTTTAATTATGGCGTCTCAGGGCAAAGATGCGAAAGTGATTGATTTGCTTTTGGAGAAATCGAAAAACGTAAATGCTGCTAATGCAAAGGGCGAAACTGCGCTGATGAAAGCATTGGAAAACGGTTCAGCTGAGGTTGCCACAGTTTTATTAAAACACGGAGCTGATGCCAAAGCAGTGGATAAAGCAGGAAATTCTTTAGCGTATTATTGGTTCAATTCATACAAATCAAACCCAGAAGCCATCGCCGATTTTACAGCGAAACAGGCGTTGTTGCAAAAGGCGGGCGTTGATTTTAAAACCACACCGAAAAACGGAAATTCGTTATTGTTGTTGGCGGTGGATAAAGGTGAAGTTGATTTGGTGCGAAAAGCAGCCGAACTGGGTGTTGACGTCAATGCTCAGGATGCCGATGGGAACTCAGCGCTTCACAAAGCCGCTTTGGTTTCTAAAGATGATAAAATGCTGAAAACCTTGGTGGATTTAGGCGTTAAAAAAGATTTAAAAACAGAATTCGATGAAACGGCATACGATTTGGCCAAAGACAACGAATTTTTAGCTAAAAATAAAGTATCAATCGACTTTTTGAAATAAAAGATTATGAGAAAGAAATGGAAACTTATGTTGTTCAGCATGTTCGCATTGGTTGCGTCCAATCTGGTATTTGCACAGACAACGAAGTACAAAACAATGATTCAGATGAAT
>JAYRQH010000054.1:0-12231 GCA_041910715.1 Bergeyella sp. | reverse complement strand
TATTATGAAAAAAATAACCGTACTATTTAGCATTTTTGCAGCGCTTGGCGTAACGGCTCAAAGTGTTTCCGACTACAAATACGTCTATATTGCTCCCGTTTCCAAAGAATTTCAAAAAAACGATTATAAGCTTCCCGCTATCTTAAAATCTCAACTCACCTCAAAACAATACATTGTTATACAGGATGAAAATGGAATTATACCCGAAATTTTAGCGACCAACCCATGCAGTGTTGCTAAAGCTGAAATTGTAGACAATTCTAACATGATGCGTAACCGAATCCTTGTTCGTTTTACAGATTGTCAAAATCGTGTTCTTTCGGAAAACAAGGGGACGTCCATGATAAAAGATTTTGATACTGGCTTTCCAGATGCATTACGGAATTCACTTAAGGATCTAGCATCATCGCAACCCAACGAAGCCAACCAACCGAAGGGAAATGTTGTTGCTGCAGCAACACTCACGCCTGCAAAGACGGTAACACAGCAAACCTCTCAAATAACAGAATCAACACCAGTGCAGGCCCAATCAGCAACGCAAGTTGTCACTTCGGCAGTTGTGCCAGGAGTTCAGGCCTACATTTTTAACGGTAAAAATTACCAAAAAGTGCAGCTCGGAAACGACCAATTTATTTTGGTAAGCAACGAAAGTACGGTGCCTTTTGCCACCTTCAAAAACACATCTAAAGCAGATGTTTATCGCGTACAGCTTGGAGATGGCACTTCTACATTCGGATACCTTCAGGATGGCAATCTTGTGATTGAAACCACCGACACCAATGGCAAACCACAGAATATTATTCTACAAAAAAGATAAAAAGAGTCGGAACCTCGGTTCCGACTCTTTTTTATGAATTAAAATAGGCCCACACCAATTGGGCTTTACTTTTTCCAACTATTTCCGCAAGAGTTTCAACACTCGATTCCCGAACTCGTTTCACGGATTTTAGCTTCTTTAAAAGCAACTCAATAGATTTTGGTCCCACGCCTGGTATTTCTTCCAATTCCGACTGAATCGTGGCATTTTTTCTTCTGGTACGATGATGCCTTACCCCAAAACGGTGAGCTTCGTCGCGTACGCGTTGCAGTATTTTTAGCGTTTCCGATTTTTTATCAAGATACAGCGGTATAGGATCTTCTGGAAAGTACAATTCTTCTAATCGTTTCGCTATTCCTATGATGGTAATTTTCCCATATAAGCCCAGCAGTTTTAAACTTTTCACCGCAGATGAAAGTTGTCCTTTCCCACCATCAATTAAAATCAGTTGCGGTAGCTCTTCATCTTCATCCAATAGACGCTTGTATCGCCGATAGATCACTTCTTCCATCGTAGCAAAGTCATTGGCGCCCTCCACTGTTTTCGGATGAAATATTCGGTAATCAGCCTTACTCGGTTTCCCATCTTTAAAGACGACGCAAGCTGAAACCGGGTTGGTTCCTTGAATATTCGAGTTATCAAAACCTTCAATATGTCGCGGTTCTACCGGCATTCGCAATAAAGATTGCATTTCGGCCATTATCCGATTAGTGTGTCGTTCAGGATCGATTATTTGTACCTGTTTTAGTTTTTCCAGTCTATATTCTTTGGCATTTTTTTCAGAAAGTTCAACAATACGTTTTTTATCTCCTACTTTAGGAACAATAAGCTTAACATTGGGAATTTCGACTGACAAATGAAAGGGCAAGAGAATTTCTTTCGAATCGGAATTAAATTTTTGTCGAATTTCAATCAACGCCTCTTCCAACATATCTTCATCCGACTCGTCAATCACTTTTTTAATTTCGGTTGTAAAACTTTGAATAATATTCCCGTTTCTAATTTTAAAATAATTGACATAGGCAGCCGTCTCATCACTGATCATTCCGAAAACATCAACGTCATCGATATTGGGGTTTACCACCGTATTTCGCGCCTGATAATCTTCCAAAATATCCAAACGCTCTTTCACCGATTGGGCATTTTCAAACTCTAAATTTTCTGCAAATGTGGTCATTTCTTCCACCAAGTAATTTCGAGCCAGTCGGAAATCTCCTTTAATAATTCCACGGATAGCTTCTACTTTTTTGTCGTACGCTTCTTTGGTTTCCAACCCTTCGCAGGGGCCTTTGCAATTTTTAATATGGTATTCTAGGCAAACTTTAAATTTACCCTCAGCAATCTTTTCTGGATCGAGATTTAGGCTGCATGATCGTATTTTATACAGCTGCTTTATGGTTTCCAACAAAACGCGTGCAGGGCGCACTTTGGCGTACGGACCGAAATATTCGGACCCGTCTTTAATTCGATTTCGAGTTAAAAAAATTCGGGGAAAACTTTCGTTTTTAATGCAAATCCAAGGATAGGTTTTATCATCTTTCAACATCACATTGTAATACGGCTGATGCTCTTTGATGAGGTTATTCTCGAGAAGCAAGGCATCGTATTCACTAGGAACGATGGTGGTTTCCAACCGATGAATTTTTTTGACCATAATCCGCGTCCGATAACCCGCGAGATTCTTGTTGAAATAGGACAAAACTCGTTTCTTCAAATTCTTAGCCTTTCCCACGTACAAAAGCTGTTCATTTTTATCGAAATATCGATAAACACCAGGTTCTGAAGGCAACGTTTTTAGCTGAAGTTCCAAATTTGAATTCATAAAACAAAGGTACGATTATCTACAAAAAGAAAGACGTTCTTACATTTGGAATCAAGCATTGGTCATACCGCAGAAAATACCGATATTTACTACAATTTAATTAGTAGAAAATTTATGAAAAATTTTGGAGTTGACCACTTAGAAATTCAAGATATCATCGATATAAATCTCGGAAAGGAGCACATCACACTCAATGACGAAGCCAAGAAAAAAATACAACAATCCCAAAAAAATGTGCAGGAGATTGTAGCTTCTGATCGCACAGTTTATGGAATAAATACAGGATTTGGGCCACTTTGTGACACCAAAATATCGGATGAAGAAACCGCACAGCTACAGCATAATTTGATTATTTCACATTCGGTAGGTGTGGGAAAACCGATCCATAAGGAACTTTCGAAGATGATGATGATTTCTAAAATTCATGCACTGTCGAAAGGCTATTCTGGTGTTTCCTTAGGAATGGTGGAACGCTTGATTGTCATGGTGGAAAAAGATATCATCCCTGTTGTCCCTGAGCAAGGTTCGGTAGGCGCTTCAGGCGATCTCGCCCCTCTTTCTCACCTGGTTTTGCCGTTGTTGGGATTAGGAAAAGTCTGGGAAAACGATCGTATTTCAGATGCTGCTACGGTATTAAAAAAACACGGTTTAGAGCCTTTAAAACTAGGTCCAAAAGAAGGTTTAGGCCTTATCAACGGTACGCAATTTATTCTCGCACACGCCATGCAAGGTTTAGATAAAATGGGGTATCTGCTGGATGTTGCCGATCTCGCTGCTGCGATCAGCATCGAAGCGTATCAGGGTTCAGCAAGTCCATTTAAGAAAGAGCTTCACGATATTCGTCCATTTGACGGAAGCCGAAAAGTGGCCGAAAGAATGCGCTGGCTACTTGCCGACTCCGAGAATCTTGCATCGCATGTAGACTGCAGTCGTGTACAAGATCCCTATTCGATGCGTTGTGTTCCGCAAGTACATGGTGCGAGCCGCAATGCTTTCGAACATCTAAAGCAACTTACCGAAACCGAATTAAACTCGGTTACCGACAATCCTATTGTTTTAAGTGCAGAAGAGTCCATCTCAGGCGGAAATTTTCATGGACAATTGCTGGCCATGGCTTTGGATTATGGTACGTTAGCGGCGTCCGAATTAGGAAATATTTCGGATCGTCGAAGTTATCTTCTATTGGAAGGAAAATTTGGCTTGCCTCGCTTATTAACCGAGAGTTCGGGACTTAATTCTGGATTTATGATTCCACAATATACGTCTGCTGCTCTAGTCACAGAGAATAAAACCTTATGTTTCCCAGCTTCAGCAGATTCGATACCTACCAGCTTAGGCCAGGAAGATCATGTTTCTATGGGAAGTATTTCTGGACGCAAATTTAATCAGGTGCTGGATAATTTAGTCAATATTCTTGCTGTGGAATTGATGTATGCTGCACAAGGATTGGAGTTCCGAAGACCCGCAAAATGTTCTCCAATAATTGAAGAAAATTACGATATCATTCGATCTGTAGTTGCAAAATTGGAGGAAGATCGTTTAATAGGTGAAGATATGCTAAAAATTGCTGATCTTATTCGTTCTCGTAAATTTAAAGTTAAGCCTTAATACAATGAAAAAGCTTTTGTTGGTATTTGCAATCGTCACGGCTAGTAGCCTTTCGGCACAATCCAAAGCCGATAAAATTAAAGAGTTGATGACACTTACCAAAATGACCGAAAATATGGACGTTTTGTTAACGTATTTTATTGACAATGGAAAAAAGACCTATCCTAATGCCGCGCCTGAACTTTGGGAAGAATTTAGATTGGAAGCAAATACAGCCGCATTACTTGAGATGATTACACCTGTCTATGATAAATATTTTAATGAAAAGGAACTGGATGACATCATTGCTTTCTACAGAACACCATCAGGACAATCGCTAATTACTAAAATGCCTCAAATTTATATTGAAGCAAGCACCGTTGGTGAGGCGTGGGGACGTACACTGGGCGAGAAAATTGATAAGAAACTCAAGACCAAGACAAACTATTCTACACTGCCACCGGCAAGATAGGGTGTCAATCACCAAGTTTATAGTCCAAAGGGAGCATCTCTCCTACTTTATTTTTTACAAAGTCGCCGTCTGCAAGCAAAAGATTGGGATCGGATGTATTTCCGTCTGGGAAAAGCAAAAACGATGCGCCATCGAGATACAAATACGAGGTCTGAGCAATAGCAAGTTCAGACTTTTTTATTTTCCCTTTTTCAAGAGAATAAGGAAACTTTTTAAAGTTCACTTGCAGAATATCTTTTGCTGTTAAATAGATTTCGTTACCCACTTTTTTGGTGTATTCGCTTTCGGGTAGTTTTGTTTTCGTTAACCCGAGGATAAATTCTGAATTTGCAGACTTTTTACGGCTAATATCGACGATATGTTGAGGAATATTAAGGGTTTTCATCGTTTTGGCTTGCGCTTGAAATTCTTTCAATTCAGCCAATTCACCTGCAGATGGGTATTTGGGATTGGGCATTCGAACAATATAATTCACCCAAAAACCTTCAGTTTCCACCGTATTCTCTACTATCGAACGAACGAAATGCTGCATACTGCCTAAAAAAGCATTCATGCGATTAACCTGCAGCTCCTTTTTTGCCGGATGTTCCTTAAAAAAAGACGTACCGTAAAAACTCACCAAACGCTGATTAAAATCAGATTCAAATGACATTAAATCATATTGAACTGTATACCCCAGTTTTTTATTCTCGATTATCAAAGGTTGTTTAGCTTTCACTTTTAAAAACTTCGTGTTTTTATCGTACGAAAATTTTAAACTCCTTGGATTTTTTAGTTTGACATTTTCCTGATCCATGCCTAAAAATTCATTGAGAAAATAGCCTATATATCGTTTGTAAGCCTCTTCTGTATACGGAATGATACGTACTTCTTCTATCTCTTGAAATTTGATAAGCTGTACTGTATTCTCTTTTCCGACCAACGATTGTATCGACGCGATTTTGGTCTCATACATCTCTTTTTGGAAAACAAGGTTTGCGTTGCGCAATCCTTTTACGTCAATGGAAAAAAAACCTTGCGTGTCCGTCGCCGTATTTATTTTTGATCCATCCACATACACTTGCACCTGGCTTATCGGGTTTCCATTTTCGGTAACTACCTTTCCCTGAAGAACTTGAGCATTAATGGAAATAGTGGATGCGAGACAAACAAAAAAAAGTAAAAGTTTTCTCATTGTTTAATAACTAATTTTATAGTGATACAAGATTACAAAATAATTCCGATATCCGTTCATGCGGATGTAGAAATTTAAACATTTCAACAAAAAACAAAATAGTCTGTTTCAATACCTAATAAAACAAAAGAAGCTCTGGAAATTCCAGAGCTTTTTATAATGTAATTTAAGAAATTTAGCCGATTCTCACCGAAGTCATGCTTAAACTTCCGCCTATCAATTCATCATTAAAAAGGCTCAATTCGTCGGTTTTTGTTTTAAGACCAAGTGTATACATTAATGGTAAAAAATGATCAGGTGTTGGAACTGCATACTGTATTTCCGTTCCTTGATTTTGGTAGGAAATCAAACGCTGGAAATCGCCATCCAAAAGCCATTGATTTGTTTTTTCGCGAGCTTCTATAGCCCAATCCCAACCGGCACCAACGGTGTTAATATTCTTCCAATCAACCAATCTGAGGTTGTGTACAATATTTCCACTGCCCAAGATTAGAATTCCTTTTTCGCGGAGCTTTTGCAGTCGATTTGCTAGATCAAAATGGTATTGGGGCGGTTTGGTCATATCAATACTCATCTGAATTACCGGAATATCGGCATCAGGGTACATATGTCGTAAAACGGACCACGCGCCGTGATCGAGTCCCCAACTGTCACTTAAAACACCCTCTGTTGGCAGCAGGAGCTCAGCGGTTTCTAAAGCAAGTTTCGGGTCTCCCTTCGCGGGATAATCTACCGCAAAAAGTTCTTTTGGAAAACCATAAAAGTCATGGATGGTTTTCTGCGTTTCTCCCGAAGTTAAGAACGTTCCCTCGGTATACCAATGCGCAGAAATGCAAAGAATAGCATTCGGAACCGGCAAATCTTTTGCAGCGTCGCGAAATCCTTTTACAAAAACATTCTCTTCAATAGCGTTCATCGGAGAACCATGGCCCATAAAAACAACAGGCATTTTGTCAGAATTCGAAAATCCGCTTGCGATATTTTCTAATTGATGTAAATTCATTGGAAAAAGGAAGGAAGCACTACCAGCTTCCTTCGTATAATTTTGTGGTATTTATTGTTTTACAAACTGCAACTCACCTGCAATTTTCACTTCGTCAGAAACCATAACTCCCCCTGTTTCTAAGGCAGCATTCCAGTTTAATCCGAAATCTTTTCTGTTAATTTTTCCCGTAAAAGAAAAACCAGCTTTTGTATTTCCCCATGGATCTTTGTTAATCCCACCAAACTCAACTTCCAGTTTTACTGGTTTTGTAATTCCGTTAATTGTAAGATTTCCTGTTACATCATCTTGTAATGATGAGGATTCGAATGTAATTTGAGGGTTGCTTTCTGCATTAAAGAAATCAGCTGATTTTAGGTGATTGTCTCGATCTTCATTATTCGTGTAAATGGAATCTGTGTTTATGTACGCTGTTGTTTTAGCATTTTGAAACGTATCACCATCAGAATCGATTTCTGCATTAAAATTTCGGAACTCTCCTTTAACATTCGAAATCATCATGTGTCTTACCTTAAATGTAATTTCACTGTGTGTTGGGTCTAATAACCATTTAGTTGCCATATTTTTTATTTTTAATTGGTTTGAATTATTAATAGGGCAAATTTAGGTTGTATCATCGTCTCAAATCGTTGACGTATGGTAAGAAAATAAAAAATTTCATTTTTTTTGAAAATCCAAAAAAGAAAGCCACCTTTTCAATTAAAAAGATGGCTTCTCGTTTAGTTTCGATGTCTGTTACCTGCCGAAATCGTCTTGAACACGAACGATATCGTCTTCGTCCGACGGATTTTGTGCATCGGTATGTTGCCATATTTCCGCAACTACGCCCCAATTGTCTAACCCGATCAACCGGTGGCGTTCGCCCTTTTCCAGTTTGATTTGGTCTTTGGGAAAGTAGGTTATAAGGTCGCCTTCTTCATCAGTATCGCTGCGCTTGACCCCGACGCTTCCTTCAACAACTTGCCAAATTTCTGCTCTTCGGTGGTGGTATTGCCAGCTTAAACGTGCTTCTGGAGCAACAATTAATATTTTCGGACTCAGTTTTCCTCCAATTTTTAGGGTCTCAACATCAATTCCGTCAAAATACGTATTTGCGAAATCTTGAGCTTGATTTTCGTCAATCACAAAAAAACCACCCCAAGGCCTATTATCATCTCTAGAAACAATAGTAAACCCTTGCTCATCTAATAGTTGTTCAATTTTTTCGAATACTTCTTCTTTATTTACGGGCATTCCTTACATTTTGAGAGTTCAAAGATAAGTAGAATCGCTATTTTATATCAATAATTCTGGATTTTCTTGAAAGGTTTTCCACAGTAGTTCACCAAATAGTGTGTTTGTCCACGCGAACCACGATCTTGTAAATTTTTTCGGGTTGTCTTTATGGAAAGATTCATGCATAAAACCAGTACCGCCATGAGATTTTTGTAGTGTTTTGATACACCACTTGATTTCGTTATGATCATCGGTAGTTAAAGCTTTCATGATGATACTCATTGGCCAAATCATATCCAAACCGATATGCGGTCCCCCGATTCCTTCGGCCGCAATTCCTGAAAAGAAAAAAGGATTATGAGCAGACCAGATAAATTTTCGTGTATTTTGATAGATAGGATCGTCTTTTTTCACAGCATCCAAATACGGTAAAGCCAACAAACTCGGGACATTTGCATCGTCCATCAGATTGTAGCTTCCAAAACCATTGGTTTCGAACGCGTATATTTTCCCAAAATCGGGATGATTGAAAACACCGTATTTTGAAATTGCAGTTTCTACTTCATTGGCAAGATCTTGTAATTCTTTAGCAAGACCTCTATCTTTTGTAAGTGACGAAACCATCTCCGAAGCTTGGCGTAGACTTACCACCGCAAAGAGATTGGACGGAATTAAAAATCCGAAAACCGTAGCGTCATCACTCGGCCGAAACATCGAACTAATGAGCCCCACAGGTTTTGTGGGATATCCGTAGCCGCCCATAGCCACTCCATCCGTTGCCCAAGCCGTTTTTCTTTGGAATTTGTAAGGACCTAGATTCTCCTTTCGTTGCTGCTCCTTAAACGTTTTCAACGTGAGCCTAATTGCCTCTAACCAATCGGAATCAAAAGGTTGCGTATCTCCCGTTTTTTTCCAAAAATGATAAGCCAGACGAATGGGATAACATAAAGAGTCAATCTCCCACTTTCGCTCATGCACACCGGGTTTCATCTCGGTTATATCCGATTCTTTCCACTCACTGATTTTACTGTCATCATTATAAAATGCATTCGCATAGGGATCTTTTAAAATAAAACTGGTTTGCTTGTTGATGACGCCTGCAATAAGTTGATGCAGTTTTTTATCCTTTTTAGTAAACGGCAAATACGGAAAAACCTGTGCCGAACTATCGCGCAACCACATGGCATCTATATCGCCCGTGATTACATAGGTGTCTGGTTTCCCGTTAATTTCTTGAAAATATACCGTTGTATCTAACGTATTTGGAAAACAGTTTTCAAAAAGCCAAACCAATTCTTTATTGTTTACCTTTTTCTTAAATGTTGTAAGCGCATCTTCTATAGCAGGACTTGTAAAATGGCGTTTTGCAGTTGGCGTACGCACCACGGGAAAGCTCTCAAAATACACATTTTTTGCAAAGATATTTTGTGATAAAAATAATCCTGCGCTTGCTAGAGTTCCATTTTTCAAAAATTTTCGTCGATTCATCTTTACATAGTTTACAAGTTCATTAAAAACGTCTAAAGTTTGTTGGTTCGAATAGATATCGTGCCGTTTTGGTTTCCTTTGCGTGCACATCCAAAGCATACCATGGACTAGTGGAAGGGCTCCATGGGTTTTTCAGAATATGAATGGATTGAGCTGGCGTAAAACCTTCGCCCAAAAGATAACGCCGTTCTCCGTTGTCATTTTCGCAAACACCTGCGATAAAAACGACGTGGCCTGGGCTCCCTGGGGTATTCAAAATATCACCTGTTTTTAAATCTTCATTTTTGGTAACAGGAGTGGTTTCTCTATTTAAAGAAATCGTGCCAGAATAGGTGAAGATCAAATCCAAATACTTTCTGAAATTTTCGTAGGATCCATCGTTATTGGCCTGTTTCATCATGGTAACGGAATTTCCATCAACAATGGGTCTAACACCCGTTTTATAAGCGCTCCACGTCATTAAATCACCGCTAGTGAAATGAAATTGAATTTCATCTTCCTTTTTTTGCTTCCACAAATATTCGGCGCGTAAGCGCATAATGGCGTCGGCGCATTGCTGCAAATCGGTGGTCCCGATATCAATATCCAAAATACCTTCGTGCAAGTGCTGTGTTGAAATAGGACTGCCATCGTATTTCAAAATTTGAGTTCCATACGGTTTCAGTTTAAAGTTCTCAATGAAATATCCGTAGGAATGCGGTTCGCTTTCGATCCATCGAAACCCTTTCGGAGGAGAAAAACGGCTTTTAATTGTGTTCTCCGAAATCCGTACTAATTTTTGATGTTCCGCTAATGTTGTGTTATTAACATGCACGTTGGAATCTGAATTCGATTTAGAACTCGATTTTGTGGAATTTTCAGTACAGGAAATTACACCAAAACTAAATGCGAGCGCTAAACATCGAAAACCATTTTTCATCTGAAATATTTGCTTAAAAATACTAAAAATCACGTCACATCGGTGGCTTTAAAAAAGAAAATTCACCGTTTTATTACGTATATTTGACTTTCAAAACAGAGACTATGAATCATCAACCCATTGAAGGTTTTTCAAAATTAACAAAACAGGCAAAAATCGATTGGCTCGTAAAAGAGTATCTGAACAACGATCATGAATACGAGAAAATCTTACAACAATATTGGAATAACGATCCTGAATTGCAGAAACTGCATGATGAATTTTCTGAAAATACGATTTCCAATTTCTTTATGCCCTACGGAATTGCCCCTAATTTTTTAATTGATGGCAAATTAGTAGCCCTGCCAATGGCGGTTGAGGAAAGTTCTGTTGTTGCCGCCGCATCAAAAGCGGCAAAATTTTGGATTGATAAAGGTGGTTTCAAAACAACGATTATAAACACCAAAAAATTAGGTCATACACATTTCATTTTCAATGTAGAGCCTCATAAACTGCAGCATTTTTTCAATTTTAAACTGAAGAAAAAGCTTTTCGAAGCTACCGAAGATATCACAGCTAACATGAGAAAACGAGGCGGCGGAATTTTGAATATCCGACTGATTGATAAAACGGCTGAAATGCCAAATTATTTTCAATTGAAAGCTAGTTTTGATACACAAGATTCCATGGGCGCGAATTTTATTAACTCGTGTTTGGAACAATTTGGGAAGACATTGAAGGATGAAGTAGCCAATGATTCTGATTTTACGCAAGAGGAAAAAGACTCATTGCAGGTCGTGATGAATATTTTGTCAAATTATACTCCTGATTGTATCGTTCGGGCTGAAGTTTCGTGTCCCATTGATGATTTGAAGGACGATAGCGGGATTTCCAACGAAGAGTTTGCCTGGAAGTTTAAGCAAGCCGTAAATATTGCCGAGATTGAGCCTTACCGTGCAACCACCCATAACAAAGGGATTATGAATGGTGTCGATGCGGTTGTTATTGCGACCGGGAACGATTTCCGAGCCACCGAAGCTTGTGCCCATGCCTACGCTTCGCGCAACGGTAAATATTCTTCTCTAACGCACTGTACAACGGATAACGGAATCTTTAGATTTTGGATCGATTTGCCGATCTCCGTGGGTGTTGTGGGTGGACTTACGAATCTACATCCTTTGGTAAAATTTTCTCTGGCGTTACTTGGGAAGCCATCCGCTCAGGAATTGATGAGCATTTTGGCAGTTTCGGGTCTTGCTCAAAATTTTGGCGCACTACGTTCTTTGGTAACTACAGGAATACAAAAAGGGCATATGAAAATGCATTTACTCAATATTTTAAATCAATTTGGAGCAACCGAAGAAGAAAAAAACCATTTTGTAACGTATTTTAAAGACAAAACGGTAAGTCATCACGAAGTTATTTCAGAACTGAATAAATTAAGAGGTCAATAACAAAAAAGAGGAATATTATTTTTACTGTTATATTCATCAATAAATTTCTGGTAGTCTACGAAAGCAATTTGCTTATTTTTAGAAATATTGACACGGAATAACGATCAATTCAACCAAAAAAATCAACTAAAATACTGCACTATGTTTGGAATTATCTTATCACTCATTCTCCTTGGCTTCGGAATCTTTTTACGCTTGACCGCTAATCCTGGATTTGCCACAAGCAAAAAGTACGGCTGGGTATTTATTATACTGGGTCTTCTAACCTTAGCAGGAAGATTTGCTATTCTTTATAGCAAAG
>JAYRQH010000053.1:0-8736 GCA_041910715.1 Bergeyella sp. | reverse complement strand
GTGGAAGGTATGTCTCGTGGCCCATATGTACTTTCGAAAGCCGAATCAAGCTTTGATACACAGCAAAAAATGTTTGACAGCAGTTTTGGATGGCGCTTTATAAATCCGAAGATGGATAAAATGTATGGGGTTGATGCAATGGGAAAAACAGCAGAAAATCTGGCAGAAATGTATTCCATAAGCCGTGAAGATCAGGATGCTTTTGCCCTAGCGTCACAGCAAAAAGCATTTCAAGCACAACAGAATGGTGTTTTAGCGGAAGAGATCGTTCCTATTACCATCTCACAGAGAAAAGGAGATGCTCTTATTTTCAACCAAGACGAATTTATCAAACCTCAAACCAACCTTGAAAAATTAGGCAGCTTAAAACCTGCGTTCAAAACGGATGGAAGTGTCACCGCAGGAAATGCATCTGGGTTAAATGATGGTGCCGCAGCGTGTTATATTGTCTCTGGTGAAGCAGTACAGAATTTTAACCTTCAACCATTGGCGCGAATTGTCTCTACCGCCGTAACTGGTGTCGAGCCTCGAATTATGGGTATTGGACCCGTTTCCGCTTCACTTTTGGCATTGGAACGAGCTCAATTGACTTTAAATGATGTCGACGTTATCGAGTTAAATGAAGCTTTTGCTGCCCAAGCATTAGCATGCACACGCGAACTGGAACTCGATGACCATGACCCTCGAATAAATCCGAATGGAGGCGCAATTTCATTGGGTCACCCACTTGGAATGAGCGGAACCCGCATCGTAGTTGCCGCAGCAAGAGAATTAAACAGACGAAAAAAACGCTTCGCTCTTTGCACCATGTGCATTGGTGTCGGACAGGGCTACGCAATGATCATCGAGAATACCAACTGGGAAAAAGCGTAATTTCGTTGAAGTCAGAATGTAATTAACCGTTTTAAAAAAAATATATATTTGTACAGAGAGAATTAATCGTAGGTAACTGCCTAAAAACTAAAAAACTATACAAACAACATGAAAAAATCCAGATCAAACTGCCCATTGGCGCGGAGTCTCGAGCTATTGGGTGATAAATGGACGCTTCTTGTCTTACGCGACATTGCGGTAAAGGGAACATCCACATACAAAGAACTTGCAGCAATGCCAGAAGGGATTGCAACAAATACATTAGCGGAAAGGCTGGAGAAGCTCGTACAAGCTGATGTCTTGATTAAAACACGGAGCGAACGAAACAAACTTGTATTCAACTATGCTATGACGCCTAAAGGAACGGAACTTCTTCCCATTATTAACGCGTTGTCCGACTGGAGTATCCAACATCTTTTTCATAGGGACGAATTGGCCCAGCTCGCTTAAGTACTTCAGACCACAGAATTATTTTAAAGACTTTATAACCCTAAGGTCTTTTTTTTGTATTTTTAAGAAAAATAATGAAGGTCGGATGAAGGCTATACTCATTTTTTTCGTTTTTCTTATAAGCAGTTTAAACTTCGCTCAAGGCTTTACATTGGCTACCTCTCATAAGACTAAAATAAAATTTAAATTCCTTAATAATCTAATCCTCATTCCCGTGAATGTCAACGGTGTGGAACTCACATTTCTTCTGGATTCAGGGGTTTCGGAAACCATACTTTTTAGCTTGGAAAATAAGACGGTGAATTTTGAAAGGATGACAAAGACGATTTTCAAAGGTTTAGGCAGTACTATGCAGGTTGATGGTTGGGAATCGGCAGGAAACACACTGAAGATCGGATCCAATTACATTGACAAATACCACATGATCTATTTGATATTGAATGAAGAATTTAATTTCTCGGATCATGTAGGAATTCCCGTTAACGGCATTATTGGATATAATTTTTTTAAAAACTATCCTTTAAAAATCGATTATCAAAGAAAAGAAATTATCATTTATCCAGACCAACAAAGTTTTGACAGGGAAAAATCGAAAAAATATGAAGAACACCCCATCACATTGGAGTTGAACAAACCCTACCTATGGGTGGATGTAGAGCAAACAACAGAATATGTAAATTCGAAAGTACTGATTGACATCGGAAATAGTGATGCGGTATGGCTTTTTCCAACTTTAATTCCGAATTTTAAATACAACAGACCCAATATTGAAGATTTTCTAGGACGCGGTTTTAATGGTGATATTTTCGGAAAAAGAAGCCGAATACACCATGTAAAGATCGGAAAATACATACTAGAAAAACCGATTGCTGCAATGCCCGATGAATACTCGGTGCAGCATTTGCAACTGGTACCCGAGCGAAAAGGTTCCATCGGGAATGAAACGCTGAGACGTTTTTCAGTCCTTTTTAACTATCCCGAGAAAAAAGTATATTTCAAACCAAATGCATCGCTTTCCGATCCTTTTCACATCAATATGAGTGGTTTGGATATCAAACATAACGGAACCATTTGGAGCAAAGAACTTGTACAGGTGGCAAATGATGTAAAAACAGAGCAAGAGTCACGTGCCTATCCTACTTACAGAAGTTCCGAAACAAAATTTCAGTACAAATTTTCACTAGTACCTAATTACATTGTTGCAGGAGCCCGATCCGACTCGCCTGCTTACGAAGCGGGAATACGAAAAGAAGATCAGCTGATTAGCATCAATGGATCCGCTGTATCGCGTATGACTTTGCAGAGAATTAATCAGTTTTTCAAATCGCAAGAAGGTCGGAGTATACAAATAACGATTGACCGTGACGGCAAACAGATGGAATTCAAATTTAAACTACAAGATCCAATTCCTTATGACGATGAAGAATAATGCACAGCAAACAACAACTGAAGAAACCACATTCGACAGAATCCGAAACCGACCTCGATTTAAAATGCATACCGATCTTGAACCGGAAGAATTTGAAAAAATTTTAACCGAAAGTTTAGGAAAACATCCGGAACTGATGGGAAATATAAACCGCGAAGTCGCGACAATTCAAGTAAAAACACCTGATCATCCTTTTTGGAAACCTAATTTAGCTCTGCGAACAGAAAAAGATGAGGGAAACACCGTAATTCGAGGAGTTTTCGGACCCAATGGCGATGTGTGGACCCTTGTCATGTTCTTGTACTTTCTGCTGGGTATTTCGTGGATGGTTCTTATAACGCTTTGGTTTGTCGGTAGGCAAATTAATTCTACAGATTATACGTGGGCATTGCCCGTTTCCATTGGCGTTCTTGTACTTATTGCCCTACTGTATTTTGCCGTACGCATGGGACATAAAAAAGCAGAACCCGAAATGCGAAAACTTCGCGACTTTGTAATAACATCAACCTTAAAGTATGAAAAATCTACTGAGCCGCAGATGTAGCAGGAATTTCCGCTTTTTGCGTAGCCTGAGCTGCCAGTACCTCTTCTCTATTTTTTTGTTCTTTAAGAATTTTTTCTTTAAAAGGTTGAATTTCAGCATTAAGTTGCTCTACCGTTAAGGTTGTTGCTTTAGGATTTTTGTCCAATATTTTCCACGGCTTTTGTTTACCCCAACCGTATTCACCAAATACAATAACAGGAATTCCGTTTGCTTTAACGGTTGCGCCACCTTTATTTAAAACCCATTGCTCTCCGAAGTTGAACATCCATTTGGCATCATCCATCAGCAATCTCAAACACGAATGCGACGCCGGATAACCAGGTAAATCGTATTGATGCCAGCCAATACCTAATGTATTGTGAATATTAAAATTGTAAGGAAGTTTCCAAGAACTATCTACGGTAGATATTGCCAATTCCTTCTTCCAGTTGGTGAACATTAAGCCCGTTTTTGTTTTCGCCGCTTTTTTACCCATACTCGATGGTCCCCATTTTACTAGATTCCCGTTTTCATACGCTGCATACGCTTGTATTGGATAGGAAAACAGAACTAACTTTTTTACATCTTTGGCAATATCAAGTTGTCTTGGGAATGGTGAATATTTCAGAAAATCAGTTTCGATTTTATTTGGAATCATCAAAGTATCGGCACGCCAAGCATTCTCCATGTCCAATCGATTGAGCGCTAAAATCGTATACCGTTCTTCCTTCGAAAATTTATCTTTAAAAGCTGCCATGACAGAATCCTTCTTTTTCGCAGGAAAAATCATGGCAGTATATGTGAAAGTCTCTTCTGGGACCACTTCTTTTTTAGGAGTTTCTTGAGCAACCGAGTCTGTTGCTGGTGAACTACTGGTATCAGCCTGTGCGTCTTTTTTACACTGAATAAGAGTAAGCGCTACAAAAAAAATCGCAGCGTAGATGGTATACTTTTTCATAGTTTAATTTACACGAAAAAGCAGGCAAGAATAATACCAATTTATTCCCATTCTATCGTTGCTGGCGGTTTACTGGAAATATCGTAAACAACTCGGTTAATACCTGTAACTTCGTTGATAATACGGGACGATACAATTTCTAAAAAGTCGTATGGCAGTCTGCTCCACGTTGCCGTCATGAAATCGATGGTGTTTGCTGATCGAACAGCGGCGGTATATTCATACGTACGTTCGTCGCCCATAACACCTACCGATTTTACAGGAAGTAAAACAACGAATGCTTGTGACACTTTTTCGTACAGGTCATGCTTATACAATTCTTCAATAAAGATTGCATCGGCTTCCTGCAATATGCGGACTTTCTCAACATCAACTTCACCAAGAATACGAATTCCTAAGCCTGGCCCCGGAAATGGATGTCTGTAAACCAAATCATGCGGAATCCCCAACTCTTCACCAACCTTACGCACTTCATCCTTAAACAATTCGCGAAGTGGCTCTAAAAGCTGCAATTTCATATCTTCAGGAAGACCACCGACATTGTGATGTGACTTAATCACTGCCGAAGGACCTTTTACAGACTGGCTTTCGATGACGTCAGGATAGATTGTTCCTTGCGCTAGAAAACTTGCATTTTCGAATTTTTTAGATTCTTCGTCAAAAACAGCAACAAATTCATTTCCGATAATTTTTCGTTTCTGTTCAGGATCTGAAACTCCAGCTAGCTTTGTTAAGAAACGCTCCGAAGCATCCACCATCATGATATTCATGAGGAAATGCTGTCCGTAATTTTCCATTACTTTTTTACCTTCATCTTTTCGAAGCAGACCCGTGTCCACGAATATACACGTAAGCTGGTCGCCAATTGCTTTATGGATAAGTACGGCCGCCACTGAAGAATCAACGCCTCCCGAAAGACCTAAGATTACTTTTTTGTCACCAACTTTCTCTTTAATATCGGCAATTGTACGATCGATATAATTGGTTAATGCCCAATTTTTTTCAGCTTTACAAACGTTAAAAACGAAATTCTCAATTATTTTAGCACCTTCCTCTGTGTGCGAAACTTCAGGATGAAATTGTAAGGCATAAATTTTTTCGGCCTCGTTCGACATGGCTGCAATCACATCGGATTTACCCGAAATATCAAAACCGGCCGGAACTTCTTCCACCTCATCAAAATGACTCATCCACACTGTCGAATGTCTTGAGATACCAGATAGAATGGCGTTAGAACGTACCACTTCAAATGTTGACTTGCCGTACTCGCCTTTGACACCCTTTTTTACTTTTCCACCCAACAGATGGGTAGTGAGTTGCATGCCGTAGCAAATTCCTAAAACCGGAATGCCTTGTTGAAACAATGTTTTGTCTACCAAATGAGCATTTTCTGCATTTACAGAACTTGGGCCACCAGAAAGAATGATACCGCTAGGCTTCTTCTCTAAAATTTCCTCTAAAGGCATGTTGAAAGGTACGACCTCTGAATAAACACCTAACTCGCGAACTCTTCGAGCGATAAGCTGGTTGTATTGTGAACCAAAATCTAATATGATAATTCCGTTTTGCATCGTAAATAAACTGATATTAAAAAAAAATAAACTAATCCTGTTGAGCAGAATGTATAAAAAAAATGCCCCGAATTTTCAGGGCAGTATATTGCTAAAATTTACCGATATCGTCTCTGTAAAAAGCATAATCAAAGTTTAGTGGCACGGCGTCCTCGTACACTTTTTTTCGTGCATCTTCGTAGGTATCGCCCACACCAACAAGGTTTAGAACCCTCCCAGCAGAGGTTACAATTCGGTTTCCTTGTTTTTGAGCACCAGCAAATAAGAGTTCACTATGTTTAACCTTATCAATGCCGTGGATTTCGAAACCAACTTCATGATTTAGTGGATAGCCACCCGAACACATTACAAGACAAACTGCTTTCTGATTTTTGAATCGTAATTCAACATCTTTTCCAGCTAAACAATCTTCAATTACATCCAGAAGATTATTTTCTAACAAAGGCAGTAAAGACTGAGTTTCAGGATCTCCTAAACGCATATTGTATTCTAATAAATACGAACCGTTTTTGGTAACCATCAAGCCAAAGAAAATAAAACCATGGAAGCCTAAACCTTCTTCTTGAAGTCCCTTCAACGTCGGTTCCAAGATATTTTTTTCAAAATCAGCTTGGTGTTCTTCTGTAAATTCTGGACTTGGCGCCACGCTACCCATTCCACCTGTGTTTAAGCCTTTATCGCCGTTTCCAACTTTTTTATAGTCTTTTACTGGGATACAAGGGAATAATTTCTTTCCATTAGAAAATGCAATGACTGACGCTTCAAAACCGTCTAAATAATCTTCGATAATCACCTGAATACCAGCATCTCCGTAGATTTTAGAAATCATAAACGAATGCAACGTTGCTCTCGCAGACTCCATATCATCACAAATAACCACTCCTTTTCCACCAGCCAAACCACTCGCTTTCACAACAATTGGGAACTTTTTGCCTTCCAAATAGTTCAATGCATCTTGGTACGATTCAAAAACCTTAGCTTCAGCAGTCTTCACTCCGTACTTCTGCATGAATTTTTTAGAAAACGCTTTACTTCCTTCCAACTGGGCTGCTCGCGATTTAGCACCGAAAATGCGAAGGCCATTTTCTTTAAATTCTTCGACAATTCCATTTACAAGGGGCGCTTCCGGGCCTACAATTGTAAGATCTATTTTTTCTTTTAACGCATACGCTGCCATTTCCTTTGGTGTGTGTGCGATAATATTTTTTCCTAATTTTTCGGTTGTGGCGTTTCCGTTTGCAAAATACATCTCTGAGATTCTGGAATCTTTACTCAATTTATTTGCAATCGCGGATTCTCTTCCGCCGTTTCCTACAATAAGTATTCTCATTAGTGTTTAATAAAATTTATGACCGACAAATTTACATTTTTGCATGCGTTATGCAAAAAATAAGTTCTTCTTTTTTTAATGAAAAAAGTGACGCATTCCTGTGAAAAGCATCGGGATATGATGCTCGTTTGCAGCTTCAATACTCTCTTCATCGCGCATACTTCCGCCAGGTTGAATGATTGCTTGAATACCTTCTTGAGCACAGTAATCAACCACATCACGGAATGGAAAAAATGCATCTGATGCCAATACCAACGGACCATCAAATTTTTCTTTAGCCCGCTCAATAGCTTGTTGTGTCGCCCAAATGCGGTTTACTTGACCTCCTCCAATTCCTAAAGCCTGTACTCCATCAGAAACCACAATCGCGTTAGACTTCACGTATTTTACAACGCGCTGAGCGAAAAGCAACGCTTTTCTTTGCTGCTCCGTAGGCTCGGTTGCAGTCACTGTTTTAATATCCGTAGAAAACTGACTGTCGTTATCCTGTACTAAAATTCCGCCATCTACTTTCACCCAGGTTTGCTTGTCGCTTACTGGATTTGTAATTTTGATAATTCGGAGATTTTTTTTCTTTTTCAGTACTTCTAAAGCCTCGCTGGTAAAATCAGGAGCCATCACAATTTCGAGAAATGTTTTGTTCATCTCTTCCGCCGTAGCTTCGTCTACCGTAAAGTTTGCTGCAACAATTCCGCCAAAGATGGAAACGGGATCACATTCGAAGGTTTTTTGGTAGGTTTCTAATGCCGAAGTGCCAATGGCTACACCGCACGGTGTTGAATGCTTCACAGCACAACACGCCAAGTCTTCTTTAAATTCGTTAACTACCTTCCAACACAGATCCATGTCTCGTAAATTATTGAAAGATAAATCTTTACCCCCAAGCTGTTCAAAATCCTTCATCGCACCATTATCGATTGTCGATACATAATAGGCCGCTGTTTGATGGGGATTTTCACCGTAGCGCATATCCGCTACTTTTTTATAGGAAGCATTCAAATAGTTGGGATAGTCTTGATCTAAAAGCATTTTTGCAATCGCTGCATCATACGCAGAAGTTAAATTGAATACTTTTCCTGCCAGTTCTTTCCGGGTCTCTGGCAACGTATCACCAGAGTTGGCAATCTCTTGCTGAACTTTTTCGTAATCCTCCACATTGGTAATTACAGTCACCGATTTGAAATTCTTCGCAGCAGAACGCAACATTGAAGGTCCACCAATATCGATAAACTCAACTTTTTCGTCTAACGAAATATCTTTATTTGCATTTTCAAAAAATGGATACAAATTGACGATAACCATATCAATGAGCCCAATCTCATGCTCCTTTACGGTATTCATGTGCTCGGCGTTATCACGAACAGCCAATAAACCTCCGTGAACTTTTGGGTGAAGCGTTTTCACACGTCCATCCAGCATCTCTGGGAAATCAGTTACCTCATCAATTTGGATTGGCGACAATCCCGCTTCTTTTAAATGCTTGAATGTTCCGCCAGTGGAGATTAATTCGTAACCTTGAGTTTCTAAGAATCGGGCAAAATCAATCAGATTTGTTTTGTCTGAAACACTGATTAATGCTCTTTTTTTATCCATTTTTACTTT
>JAYRQH010000052.1:0-3940 GCA_041910715.1 Bergeyella sp. | reverse complement strand
AACACTTTTTAACGATAATGTTTTTTTTCTTTATTCATCGGTGTTTTCGAGTATTGTTAACAAAATATTAACATAAATTTAAGAAACGTTAAGAATGTGGATTGAGTAGGGTAGAGTTGCGGGATATCTTTGCCACGTCAAAACCCCCAAAATTCAAAATGATGAAGAGATTTATCCTCGTAATCATAATGATGATTTCAACACTAGGACTTTATTCTTTCAAGAATAATGCCACAGAAGCGAGAACAAGTTTTGCCTCGTATTACCATGATAAATTCAATGGTAAGAAAACCGCCAGCGGAGAGATTTTCGATAACGATAAATTGACTGCGGCACACAGAAGTTTGCCTTTTGGTACCCAAGTTAAGGTAACTAACCTTAAGAACGGAGAAAGCGTTATTGTTCGTGTAAACGACAGAGGTCCATTTCATTCTTCACGTGATTTAGATGTTTCTAAAGCAGCATTTGAAGAAATCAGCGATGTGAGACATGGCGTAGTACCAATTGAGTACGAAATTATTGACTAAGGAATAATCATCTTATGTACAAAGCCAGCCGTAATCGGCTGGCTTTTTTTTATGCTAATTTCTAGATAAGATTACGAAAAGAATATCTTAAGATGAAATTTCGAACCAAGTTGCAAGTATTTTTGTACCGCGAAGGCAAATAAACACAATGTAACATAAAAAAGGCTGTACTTAATTGTATTAGGCCTTTTTTGGATTTATAATGTCATTGAAGTCGGGATTGTAGTTGTCCCAAATTCGGTATCCATGTTTGCCTTTTCGAATGTAATAGGTTTGTTCGCCTTTTTTGTGAAATGGAAAATGATTACCGTTTTTTTCAAAAATCATATTCCAAAATTCGTCGGTTGAAAATATGAGTGTTTCTTCTTCAAATGCAATAAAGCGAACATTATAGATTTCAATATTGCTCATTTCGCGCTTCATCACAATATCCAGCGACTTCAGTTTATCCAAATAAAGGGCAATTCTCTTTAAGTAAGGACCGTCAGTATCAATAAAATCTTCGAATGGTTTCAGCTCGTAATTGTTGAGGTTTTGCATGCATTCATACTCAAACATGCAACAGTCGGTAATTAACTTTTTAATCTTGTTGTAGTCGGCGGTCGTTAAAGTAAATGTAGCTGAATTGTATGCATCAGATTCCTTGGTATTGGTGTGTTCAATAAAATGGTTTAAACTTTCGTATCCTAAAAAAATAGCAATTTTGTCTAACGTTTTCAAAAATCGCAAATCATTATATGCTGACGGCTTGATTTGGCCTTCATAAAGACGTTTAATCGTAATTTGTGAAATGGTATTGCCCAATGAAAAAAAATGGTCGCTTTCCGTGGTGATTTTCGCGGACAATCCATCATTCACGATGGAGGTAAGGATTTCATAATGATTGTTTTTCCATACGGGTGCACTTCCTAAAATTGAATTTTTTACTTTAGGATGTTGCTCAATTTCTTTTTTGAGAGTTTCTATAATAGCATTCATGCAGTAACATCAAAAAAATTAAAGTTCAACTAATACAGGACAATGGTCGGAGTGGAATACTTCCTTTAATATAACAGCTCGTGTTAGTTTATCTTTTAAGGAATAGCTAACGAAGTTGTAGTCCAAGCGCCATCCTTTGTTTTTAGCGCGCGAATTTTGTCTGTAACTCCACCAAGAATAATTGTCAGGTTGGTCATTGAAAAATCGAAAGCTATCTATCAATTCACATTCATTAATGAATTGAGTAAGCCACTCGCGTTCCATAGGGAGAAATCCCGAAACATTTTTTAAACGAACCGGATCATGGATGTCAATTGGCTGATGACAAATATTAAAATCACCGCAAATAATCAAATTGGGAATCGCTTTTTTGAGTTCCTTGATGTATGCTAAAAACTCATAGCAGAACTGCATTTTAAACGTCAGTCGCTCGATATTAGAGGCGCTAGGCACATAGACAGAAAGCACAGAAAAATCTTCGAAATCAGCACGAATAACGCGGCCTTCGTTATCGTAGGACTCAATCCCACAACCGTATTCCACATGCTTTGGCTGTGTTTTACAGGCAATTCCGACACCACTGTAGCGTTTTCGCTGTGCGGAAAACCAATAGGAATGGTAGCCGAGTTGCTCAAAACTTTCAATATCAATCTGATCATTACCAGCCTTACTTTCTTGGATGCAAATAACATCAGGATCTGCAGCCTTGAGCCAACCAATAAAATCTTTGGTGAAGGCGGCTCGAATTCCATTGACGTTATAAGAGATAATACGCATACTTAATTTTAAAGCCTAAAAGTACAAAATTGAAATAAAAAGTGCGGAAGAGATGATTAACATCTTTTCCGCACACGCCCAAATTAAATAAACTATGAAAAAAACTATTTGGGCTCTAATATGCTGATAGGGATAATGCATTCTTCCAAAGAAATGCCCCCATGCTGATACGTATCTTTATAGTAGTTTACAAAATGATTGTAGTTTTTAGGATACGCTAAGAATGTATTGTTTTTTGCAAAAATGTACTTTGAACTTAGATTTCCTTTGGGTAAAAATAATTTTTCAGGTTGCGATATTGCCCATACTTCTTTGTCATCGTATGTTAAACTTTTGCCGGTTTTGTACCGTATGTTTGTTGATGTCTCGCGGTCGCCCACCACTTGGCTCGGTCTTTTAACATAGATCGTACCGTGGTCGGTGGTAATCACCAATTTAAAACCATTTTCCGATGCATTTTTGATGATCCGCATTAAAGATGAGTTTTCAAACCAGTTCAAGGTAAGTGACCGGAAGGTTTTGTCGTCACGTATTAATTGATCAACAATATGGTTGTCTGTTTTTGCGTGCGAAAGTATGTCAATGAAATTATAGACAATTGCCACCAAATCGGCATTTTTATACTGATTGAAATCGTCCGCAATCTTACGCTCAAAATCGGCATTCAGTATTTTAATATACTTCATGGTTTTGTAACCTAAACCAAGTCTCTTGAGCTGATCTTCTAAAAACTCCTTCTCATGCTCATTTTTGTTTCCGTCTTCATTATCATTAAACCACTTGTCAGGAAAACGCTTTTCAATTTCTGAAGGCATCAGTCCTGCAAAAAACGAGTTTCGCGCATACTGAGTAGCAGTTGGAAGGATACTGTAGTAGTAATCTTCCGACGTTTTGTTGTAGAATCTGGTAAAAAGTGGTTCGATAACTTTCCACTGATCGTAACGTAAATTGTCAATCATCAATAAGAGTACCTTGTCATTTTCCATTTCGGGTTTCACCTTATCTTTAAATAAGGTGTGACTCATCATCGGTTTTTCGTTGGAGTGCAACCAGTCTTCATAATTCTTCTCGACAAACTTTGAAAATTGAATATTTGCTTCTTCCTTCTGAGACTGCAATAGATCTGAGAACTCATTATCGACAATTTTGTCAAACTTGATTTCCCAATTCATGATTTTTTTATAGTACTCGGCCCATTCATCAAATGATTTGATGTAGGAAAGCTCCATTGATAAGTTTCGGAATTCTTGCTGATATTCCAGTATTGTTTTTTGTTCAACCAAATTATCTTCTTGAAGATTCTTTTTTAAAGAAAGCAGAATTTGGTTGGGATTCACTGGTTTGAGAATATAATCGGCAATTTGTGAGCCTATTGCTTGCTCCATGATGTGTTCTTCTTCGCTTTTGGTAACCATCACGATTTTCATGGCTGAGTCCTTCGATTTTAACATCGGAATGGCTTCCAGTCCAGAGATCCCGGGCATGTTTTCATCTATCAAGGCAAGCTGATGCTTGTCGTCATCTAGAATTTCTAAGGCTTCATTAACATTGTTTACTGGTGTTACTTGATAGCCTTTGTTTTCTAAAAAAACGATATGGGGTTTTAGTAAATCAACTTCATCATCAATCCAAAGTATTTTCGACATATAAGGTATTTT
>JAYRQH010000051.1:0-2121 GCA_041910715.1 Bergeyella sp. | reverse complement strand
GCGGTGGAACCGGAAGTGGTTTTTATATTGACCATTTTCTGTGCGGCTAGTTCGGCAAAAAGCGATGCACCGGAAGTTACTTCCACATCGAATTTATCTGAGGCGATACGGTTCAATGTAGCGAAATTTGCGCCTGATGTTGCTGTAATTGCATTTAAATTAGGAGCGTCCACAGTTACAAGGATTTTACTCAGATTCAGGTTTTTTTCCCCTTGATTATCAATCGATATATTCAAAATACCGTTTTCGATGGCTGTTTTAATATACTTTAGTTTTCCAGGATCGGTTTCTACGGTGATGCGCTGCGTTGGGGTTTGTGTGAAATTCACTTTAATCCCACTACTTACTTTGATTCCCGAAAACTTGCCCAATTTACGCTCTTCTTTATTGGATTTGTTTGCTTCGGCAGGTGTTCTGTTTTTGGATACGGTAAGTTGGGTTTCCGAAACGAGATTATTTACATCATCCATGGAAAGGTTTCCATCCAACATCATTAATACATTTCCACCGTCATTGCCTGAGATATTCATTAGCAAATTATCAAGCATACCGTTTTTTGCCTCAGAAGCGAGGAATTTTACTTTTCCGTCCTGATTATTTACCGTTACTAGTTCTTGATAGTTTAGCTTGTTTACGGCATTTAAAATGCTGTTGTTAATACCTTTCAGTGTCGGATTATTGGATTCGTTATCAATAATCAATATTTTCAGACCGTTGAGTTTTGAAAGAACCGGTTTTATCTGTCCAATTTCGGTGTCACCAAGATCAAGAGCTTTTAAAAATCCAAACATGGCTTTGGTAATGTTAATCGAAGTTACTCCATTTGTATTTTCGTACTGCTGAAAAATAGTTTCCAGTTCTTTTTTCTGTGCTTTTAATCCCACTATTGGTAGTAAAATTAGGGAAAGCAGTAGTATTGTTTTTTTCATTGTTGTTTGTTAGTATTATTCTAATGTGTTTTCTTGAGTAAGTGTGCTTGTTATACTTTTTGACATTTTATCCGCCAATAACTGAACCGAATATTTTGTAATGTCAATCGCTTCTTGCGGATCTTTTATTTTTTCACCATTCACTGTTACATACGATTCTTCGTAGCGCACTTTTTGTGAAGGTTGATTATGAGTTGAATTTTCATTTTGGGCGTAGCGTTCCCGGTTAATTTTCTTTATTCGTCCTTTTTTAGAGAGTATTTGGTCCATTAACTTCTTCTCATCTATAGAATTCGTTGAAGCTGGGTTTTCAACACGGATACTGTCTTTGGAAGCAGTTACGCTGTCAGGTGCCGAAGTGTTCGCAGCAAGTTGGTTTTCTTCAAAGAATTCTTTTCGCTGTTTTTGAATTTCGTTTGCCAGTTTTGCGTCCACGGAGTCCACTTTCGTGTTTTCAGTATAACCGAAATACAAACCGAATAGAAGAAGCACGCTTGCCGCTGCCATCCAAACAAAATTGATTTTCTTTTTTTCCGGCTTTATAGTGGAAATGGGAATGTGCTTGGCCGATTCTTGTTGTTTGCTAACCTCCTCTAAGAAGTTGTCGAAATTCCAATTCATTTTTTCCTGTTTTTCTTCCTTGAAAAACTCGAAAATAGAATCGATACTTTCACTTTTCAGAAATTGTTCTTCTTCTATAGAAGTCTCTCCCTGAAAGTATTTATCTTTTAATTTTTTATAGTGATCTGCTTTCATAAGCCATCAATTGCTTTATTTGTTCTTTAACTTTTTGTCTTGCTCGCATTAGATTTGCCCGTACGGCATTTTCTTCCATTTCCATAACCTCCGCTATTTCCGACACTTCATATTCCTCAACATCCTTTAGATGAATAACCATTTTTTGTTTTTCAGGTAAATGGCTAATAAATTGTAAAATATGATCTTTCAAATTGTTGACCTCATTTTTATAATAATCGGAAGTTGAAACCTGCACTGCCGCAAAGTTCATTTTCACATCGTGGTGTTTCAGTCGATTCAAACATTCATTTTTTACGCAGCGCAGCGCAAACGCACGTAAATTTTCATATTGGGCGAGCTCATCTCGTTTTTGCCAAAATTTCATCATAAGATCTTGCACAACATCTTCCGATTCATCCACACTGGACAGAAACCGTTTCGCAAAACGATACAT
>JAYRQH010000050.1:0-2679 GCA_041910715.1 Bergeyella sp. | reverse complement strand
TGCAGGTGTTTTACTAGCTTTTACAATTCCTACAAACGTTTCCGTTACCGAAATATCACCTCTTGAAAAGTTAGAGCAGAAACTACACCTTCCAGTCAACTTTATAATCATGCCTATTTTTGCACTCGCAAACACCAACATTATGTTCCAAAAAGGTATGGTGGAAGGTCTATTTTCCACGTTCGGATTAGGAATTATTTTGGGACTTTTTGCAGGAAAAGTAATTGGCATTTGCGTATTTTCTTTTGTTGCCATAAAAGCCAAAATCAGTTCGCTTCCATTACACAGCACTTGGATGCATATGATTGGGACTGGTTTCTTGGCAGGAATTGGTTTTACAATGTCTATTTTTATTGCCTTACTTTCCTTCAAGGGACAAGCCGAAATACAGGCAGAAGGCAAATTTGCTATTCTCATTGCATCCATCATTTCAGGATGTGCAGGCTATTTGCTGCTAAGCAGAGCGGCAAAAAAGTATCCTATGAAAGATATCGAAACCAATTTGTAATGAATTAAACGTCTGTGGCGGCGCTATGAAGTTCCGATTCTTCGCTTCGAGTCGCCATTTCGTCGGCAATCATTTTCTCCAACCGCATTTTCTTTAAGGTAATATTCAGTTCGTTACCTAAAAGAATTAGGATGATATTGATGTTCACCCAAATCATCACAATAATAATGGATCCAATGGAACCGTAGAACACGTTGTATCGTGCGAAATTGGACAAATAAATGGCGAAGAAATACGTTAATAAAATAAATAAAATAGTCGTTAAAACCGCCCCTGGAATAGCTTCCTTCCAACGCGTAATTTTGAGACAACCTACCCAGTAAAATAGGCTCAACAAAACGAAATAGAAAAGTGGAAACGAGAAAAAACCGATAATTTTTGAAAGGTTTTGCACCAACCACGAAATTTCAAAATTAGGCGTGAAGAGTTTCAGTACGACTTCACTGTAATAAATTCCCAAAAACGTCACGATTATAAGAGCGATAAACGCAATAGTAATCGCCATTGCAATAGCGTATTCTTTAAGAAAATTCCGCTTAAGATTGGTATTTTCGTTAAAACCATTTATCAGAGAATGCGTACCGTTGGTTCCAAAAATTAAAGCAAATAAAATCGTAAGATTATTGATATTTTTCAGATTGGGAATGATGTACAACTCCAAGTAATCGGTTACATCGTACAAAATATTCTCGGGCAAAATATTAGGCAAAAGAACATCAAAAATATAAAACTGCAGTTTGTCGTAATGCGGTAAAAGGGGCAGCAAAGAAAGCATAAACAGCAGAAAAGGAAAAAGGCTCAAGAAAAAAGCCCACGAAATGCTCGCAGCCTGCTTCCCTATTTGATTTTTAAAAATACCCGAACCATAAACCTCAAATAATTTTAGAAGCGAAATTCCTAAAAAAGGAATGTATATGCCATTCAGAAAATTCTTGATTTTGGTAAAGATCTTCGGAGTTTTCACCGCCATTGCTCTATATTTGCACAACAAAGATATAAAATGAGAATCAATTTGCTGTGTATTGGGAAAACGGATGCTAATGAAATCAAAAATTTGATTGATTATTATACACCACGACTTCCCAAACATTGGAATTTTGAGCTGATTGAAATTCCGGATGTAAAAAATGCTAAAAATCTTAGTCCAGATCAAATTAAAAGAGAGGAAGCTAAGCTTTTAGCTGCTTATTTTGAAACAGGCGATCACATTATTCTATTAGATGAACGTGGCAAACAATTCACCAGTCGGGAATTTGCGCAGAAACTGGACGGTTTTATGGGTAATTCGGTAAAAAAAATACATTTAATTATCGGCGGAGCCTACGGCTTTTCAGACGAAATATACAGCAGCTCTAACGAAAAGATGGCACTTTCTAAAATGACCTTTACGCACCAGATGGTACGCTTGTTCATTGTTGAGCAACTTTACCGAGCGCACCAGATTTTAGCTGGGAAGCCCTATCACAATGACTAATTCTTTTTGAAATACTGTTTTGCAATAACTTTCTGTGCCAATGTGGCAAAAAATCCACCGAGTAGGAATCCTACCAAAGCGCCAAACAAAATATCCATAGGGAAATGAACGCCTAAATATATTCGGCTATATGAAACTACTGCAGCCCAAAAGAAGAGAATATACGGTAATACTCTTATTTTTTTCTTTAATAATATCGAAATATAGGTCGCCAAAAAAAATGTATTGGAAGCGTGAGCGGAGTAAAAACCAAACCTTCCGCCGCATTTTACTTCGCGGACCAGGCCATCAATAGTAGGATCATGACATGGGCGAAAACGCATGATTCCGTGCTTAAAAATACTGGCTAACTGATCGGACACGGTAACCCCCAATGCAATAAATATAAAAATGAATATTAAAGAATTGATTTTAAAATTTCGGAATAATAGATAGGCTAAAATAAAATAGAAAGGAATCCACACCCAAACCTCCGAAAGGAGAATCCAAAACGGATCAAAAGTTTTATTACCCAAATTATTGAGAAATACAAGTGCCTGTTTATCTTCCTGAATTAGTTCGTACATGGTGCAATTATCTACTTACAGGACCTTGATACGATTCATCATCTTGAGGTTTCAGTTTTGGCGTATCCTCTGCCACAACATCATCTAACGGATTCTTCACATCATTCAACTGACTCATCGGATTAAAATCT
>JAYRQH010000049.1:0-2912 GCA_041910715.1 Bergeyella sp. | reverse complement strand
TCAAATTTTTTATCCTTGATATCTTCGTATTGGTTGGTGGAAGTGATAGTGTATTCGTTACGGATTTGTTCGGGGTTCGCCCAAGGATCAAATATGGTAACGTTGCTTCCAAAATCTGAAATTTCATGATGGATGTCAATCACTTTTGTATTTCTGATGTCTGGACAATTCTCTTTGAAAGTGATCCCTAAAATCAAGGTTTGTGAATTTTTAATCAGAATGCCTTTGTCGATCATTAATTTTACCACTTTATTGGCGATAAAACTTCCCATTTGGTCGTTAACACGGCGCCCTGAAAGGATTACGTTCGGAATATAACCGACTTTTTCTGCTTTATAGGCCAGGTAATACGGATCGACACCAATGCAATGTCCACCAACAAGACCTGGTTTGTAAGATAAAAAATTCCATTTTGTTGCTGCGGCCTGAAGGACTTCAGCGGTATCAATTCCTATTTTATCGAATATAATTGCCAATTCGTTAACGAAAGAAATATTGACATCGCGCTGTGCATTTTCAATCGCTTTAGAAGCTTCTGCAACTTTTATGGATGGAGCAAGGTGTGTTCCGGCAGTGATAATTTTTTTATAGAGATTATCAATGAACTGAGCGGCTTCGGATGTTGATCCCGAAGTTACTTTTTTAATTTTTGGGAGTGTATTAATCTTATCTCCGGGATTAATTCGTTCTGGCGAATATCCTACGTAAAAATCGATGTTTAATTGTAATCCTGACTTCTCTTCAAGTATCGGCACGCAAACTTCCTCTGTACAGCCTGGAAATGTTGTTGATTCGTAAATTACCACATCTCCTTTTTTTAAAATCTCACCAATCATAGAACTTGCGTTGATAAGAGGAGATAAGTCTGGTCTGTTAGAGTCGTCAATAGGTGTGGGGACCGTAACGATATAAACATTACAATCACGAATATCATCTAATTTGTTTGAGGGTAAATATCCCTTTTGCGACCCATCTAATTTTTGAATGAGGTTGGCGGTAATATCTTCCGATGTAGTCTCTTTGGTATGGTCTTTTGCGCTTTTTAGTTCGGCTATTCTTTTTTCAGCAATATCATATCCAACGGTAGGGAAATGTTTTGCAAATTCAAGACTTAGTGGCAATCCGACATAGCCTTGTCCTATAACCGCTATTTTAGAGGTATTTAAATTCATCTTTTATTTGTGATAATTTGCAAATATAATTCAAAAATACGTTTAAAAATCCTATTTTTGGCGAATAAAACAGACACAGTGAGTGAATTAGGAAGAATTACCAAAACATTTTTTGCCTATCTAAAAAGACCCGATTTATATCCCGAACTCGGTAGAAAAATCATCAAAAATACATTCAATAGAGGCGCATCCACAAAAGGCAAAGAAAGCAGTAATCAATGGGCTGCATCCATAGCCATTTCACAGGAAGAAGCTATTGAAAAGCTGTTTGGTGCAAAAAGTGAAAAATTCAGCTCGCAATTTCCAGAAGTTTATCAGACTGCGTTGGATCGTCAGAATTCGTGTCCTATCAAGATGGGTGGTGCAGGTGCATTAGAACTTATTTATTATGCTTGTGAATTCACCCAAGCAAAAAATGTGGTTGAAACAGGTGTGGCCTACGGCTGGTCTTCATTGGCTGCATTGATGTCTTTGCAAAAGCGAAACGGAATTCTGTACAGTTCAGACATGCCGTATTTGGGTCAAAATGGTGATCAGTACGTGGGTTATGTGGTACCAGAAGAATTAAAAAGTAACTGGAAGCTGTATCGTTTTGCAGATCGTGAATCGTTACCTAAAATTTTCGGTGAAGTACATGAAGTAGATGTTGTTCACTACGACTCGGATAAAGCCTACAACGGAATGCTTTGGGCTTATGGAGAGCTATATAAAAACCTTCGGGAAGGCGGCGTTTTTATAAGTGATGATATCAACGACAACTCAGCATTTCAGGATTTCTGCAGTGGGAAAAATATTTTACCCACGGTTATTTCTTTTGAAGGGAAATTCATTGGTGTTTTTGTAAAATAGAATTTTCTACACGAAAAAAAATTACCTGAAATTTATATTATACAAACCCGAACGAATACTTTTATAATCCAATAAAAGATACTTCACAATCATTCCGAATTTTTTGACAGGGCTTGCATAGGCGATTTCCCAGCTTCTGTGCATTCGTTTAATATGAAGTTTATATTCTTCGGGCATGGTTGCTTCCAATTGAGCCCATTGGTTTACCTCGCGCCAAAGCATTACTCGAGAGTTTGATGCTTTTACTTTTTTTGAATCAACTTGAGAAATCCGATTATTTTCGTGAACGCCGCGCATGGCAACCGCTTGGTCTAATATTCCAGGATACAATTTTACATAGTAGGATAGTCTGAATAAAAATTCGGTATCCTGATGTAATCTCAAGTGGGTTTTCATCCACGGTTGTACCCTTTTTAAAGCCGACGCACGCAGCGTTAAAGCATCTATACTAAACAGTCCAAAACTTCCTCGTAAATTCAACTGACCTGGGAAAACATCCTCGGGTTGATGGTTTTTATATACTGTGGTTAATTTGTTTCCATATACAGAAAAAAAGTCTTCTCGTGCTTTGTCTGACCAGTAATGAACACCGATAGCGCCATAAACACCATCAACGTCTTTGTTTTTAAAAAGTTCTTTTTCCGCATCGAATCGATTGGGGAGATAATAATCATCGGCATCTACAAAGGCGATAAAGTCTCCTGTCGCTTTTTCAATACCGAGATTTCTTGATGCTCCAGCACCATGATTTTCTTTATCTGGATGCTGAAATAGTTTCACTCGGGAATGTTGACTTTCAAGTTGTTTGCATATTTCCAACGCCTTGTCGGGTGACTTATCTTCCACCAAAATAATTTCCGAAACTTCTGGAAATTGTAAAGCCGAATCCAC
>JAYRQH010000048.1:0-4999 GCA_041910715.1 Bergeyella sp. | reverse complement strand
GAAGTATTTGACTTAACAAAGCGTGCGATTGAGTATTCAAAAATGTCCAATGGTGCTTTTGATATTTCGACGGCAGCGATGGATAAAATCTGGAAATTTGATGGCTCAATGACTGAAATGCCGACACAAGAACAAATCAAAAATTCGGTTCGCAATGTGGGTTATGAACATATCATTTTGGACAGTTTACAATCCACCATCTATTTGTCTAAAAAAGGCATGAAAATCGGTTTCGGGTCTATTGGTAAAGGCTATGCTGCCGACAAAGGCCGAGAATTAATGCAAAGTTTAGGCGTAAAATCAGGAATTGTGGATGCTTCAGGCGACATTGCGACTTGGGGAACACAACCCAATGGCGAAGCTTGGGCGATTGGCATTCGGAATCCCTTTAAAAAGCATAAAATTGCTAAGGTTTTAAAGCTGAAAAATGCTGCCGTAGCCACTTCGGGAAGTTATGAGAAGTACGCTGAAATCAATGGTGTTCGTTTTTCACACATCATCAATCCGAACACGGGAATGCCTGCGACAGGTTTAACAAGTGTGACGATTGATGGACCTTCGGCAGAATTTGCCAATTTTCTCAGCACATCTAGTATGGTTTTAGGCGAAAAAGAAGGCAAAAAATTAGTAAAAAAATTCCCTCACTACCGCTATTTGATGATAACGGACGGAGGGAACATTCGTAAGTAAATTTTAAAAATTCAAGAAAACGCCGAGATTAAAACTTCTTCCGCGTTCTCTGATTCGCTGTTGGTTGTTGTTGCTTAAAGTTCGGGAAAGATGCTCCGAATACGCTCTGTTAAAGAGGTTACTAAGTTCAAAACTGAACTGAATATTCGAATTCAATTTAAAATTAGAATAGAAATCAAAGACTGAAAAATCTTTTGTTTTTAATTCTCCAAATTCTGGATTTATCCTGTTCTGCGCTCCCGAAAATCGATAATTAATTCCAAAAACCAATCTGGAATATTGGGCTTCCAAATTCCATTTTAGGTTAATGGGTGCAATTTCAGCCAACGGAATTTTCTTCTCCAAATCTTCTGCATAGGTGTATGCAACCGCCAAATCGGTTTTGTAATTCGGTAAAAACTGCCAATTGATTCGCGATTCAAAACCCGCTTTCATTGCTTTTTTGATGTTCTGAATTTGCCTTACAGAAGGAGCTTGCATAGAACCCATTCCTCCCGAAGATATCAAGTCATTTCGTAAAACGCCACCGATATAATTCTGCATTAAAGCATAGAAAACATCGGCTTGAAAATGAAATTTCTCGGAATTAAACCGATAAACGACGTCGGCTTGATTGTTGGTTTCAGGCTTCAGCAAAGGATTTCCCACAACTTCATAACTGTCATTTCCTACGGGAAAGCGATTGATAAACCGCTCGGTTAAACTGCCGCTACGTTGCCCTCTTCCCACCCAAAGTGCAATATCCGAATGGGTTGCCAAAGACTTTTGATAACCCAAACTAAAACTGTGGTTGACTTGCTTACTGTCGGCTTTTCCATAAATCTTTTCGAAGAGTTTTGAAAGCTCATCGGCATTTGCAGTATTAAAATCCATTCTGTAGGAAGCAGTAAATTTTCCCGTTCCGAGATGTGTGGAGAACTCATTAAACCAACCGACTTGATTAATATGCGAATCCTGCCAGCTGCTTCCATCTCGTGGTATCATCATAGGCATCGCCATTTTCATCGTGGTAGAAAGGCTTTTGGCTTCTTCATGCCGAAAGTCGAATCCCGAAAAAAGTTGCCAGTCCGATTTTTTCCACCAACTTTCAATTCTACCGCCGTAGGTTTTCGATTGTACATCGCTCACCATCGATCGGTCTGGACTTCCCATTGAATGTTCCACATTGGTAAAATACGCATTGTAAGAGATTTCCTTGAGAACAGAGTTTGCAAATGTGCTTCGGTGTTGTGCTTGAGCCGTCCAAGTTTTATCGTAAATTAAATCCATTTTAAGCGCGGCAAATTCTACATTTCTGCCTTGATTTGTATTGATCTGAAAACTTGTAAAATTACTGTCATTCCATTTGTACTGTGCTTTTGTGCCCGCCGAATACCGTTTGAAAGCTGAGCGTACTTCAGTTCCCGTTCCGTCTTTGTAGCGGCCTCCATCATTATAGCTTCCAAAAATATCAAGATTAAATTTCTTTGTCGTCAGCTGACTTAAAAGTTCGTTCCTGAAAATAGTTCCATTGCTGTCATAACTGGTTGAAAATCTATTTTTTAAATTTAATTCTTCTGAAAATTTTGGTTTTTCTGAGACAAAATTAATCGTTCCGCCTACCGCAGGACCAAACCGAAACTGGTAGGGACCTTTATAAACCACCGCTTCTTGTACGGTGTTCATGTTAATTTGCGAAATCGATGGATCCATGCGGCTTGGACATGCATTAATGGCATACGCAGCGCCATCACTAACAATATTGAGCTGTTCATATTTAAAACCTCGTAACACTGGGTCAGTGCCGTAACTTCCTGCTTTTTTGATTCCTGAAAACTCCGGTAATGTCTTGAGAAAATTGCCAGCATCATGATCCAAAACTTGCGATGTACTAACTTCTATTGGTTTTGAATTTTGATGGTTTTGGGTATTCAGTTTTGTGATTTTCACCACTTCGATATTCTGAATTTGTAGACTGTCTTGTTGTTGAGCCTGTGTAAAATTGAAACTTGCCACCGAGCATGCAACGCCCAAACCTATTTTGTAAATGGTTTTTTGATGTTGTAAAAACATGATTTTATTTTGTTGAATGAATAATTGCGCCAAATTCTAAGTGAATTCAACGTTGATAAAATATTTTGAAAATTTATCCAACAATGGGAGGCTCTTCCAGTAATTTTGCCGCTCGAGACTTGTAGTTTAATGGTTTTAATTCAGTCATTTTTTCTGCAAAATCAATACTCTTTTTATCCAAAACAAATGCAATCTGTGCAGGTTTTGTGAAGCTAAATCCACAGCAGATAAGCAGAAGTTGCGACTGTGGTTTTTGGTTTTCGGTCTTGGATAATTGACATTTTCCGTGACAGTTTAATTCGGGTTTTGCCTTGTTTTCACAATGCAGTTCGTAGAAATCTTGGTTCACATGATAATCCACCAAAAGCAATGTCGATTGGCTGCTGCAAAACAATAACATGGTGGTAAATAGTATTGAAAACCACATTTTCATTCTACAAATGTATCATCAATTTTAAAATACTGTGATATGAAATTAATCATTTTAAAATAAAAGATAAATAAGTGTTTTATTATTTACCTTTAGCTTGTTTAAATTTTTATTTCACTAATAATAAATTATCATGAAAAAATATGCTATGTTTTCGGCTATTTTGTTTTTCGGTATAGCAAGTGCGCAAGTTCCAAAAGGAACACAGTTTTTATCTGGACAGATTGGCTTTTCCAATACCAAATATCAATCAAAAAATAGTAGTTTAACGGCTTACAAATTTCTACCAACTTATGGCTATTTTTTTGCTCCAAATTGGGCTGGCGCTATGAGTGTTGGTTATAAGCAAGAAATTGAAAAATCGCAAAATACCAATGCCAACTTGGATTTATTGGATCTGGAAAAAAAGACTTCTGCTTTTGTTGTAACGCCTTCCATGCGAAAATTTTGGGTTTTGGATTCGCACTTTAGTTTATTTTTTCAACTCGATTTTCCTTTAGAATTTGGAAGTGTGAGACAAACAACAAATCTTCAGAATGGAGTAGAGGTGAGCCACAGTCAAAATTCGTATTCAAGTTTTGGAGTCGCGTTAAAACCGGGCATCGATTATTTCCTAAATCCGCACTGGAAAATTGCTGCAAGCATTGGCGAAATAGGATATTTTACTACTCATAATAAAGAAACTGACACCAATAAAAATCGATTCAATTTGGAGGGAAATTTTTTAGCGGTACAATTCGCTTTGAAATACATTATTCCAGCAACCAACAAAAATGATTAAACTCATATCAAAATAAAAGAGTTTATTATCTTTTATTTGAGAATTAAGTTTATCTTTGTTGTAGAAAAATAGAAGAAATGTTTTCAAAAACTTGCGAATACGCTTTAAGAGCTTTAATCTACATCACCCAACAGACGAAGGATGGAGGACGAATTGGCATTAAAGATATCGCAAGTGGGATCGATTCTCCTGAGTATTTCATCGCCAAGATTTTGCAGGATTTAAGCAGAAAAGGTTTTGTGCAATCTGCGAAAGGACCTACTGGAGGCTTTTATTTAGATAGCGTGAGTCTTAACCGTTCTTTGGCGGACATCGTAAAAGAAATGGATGGCGACAAGATTTTTACAGGTTGCGCTTTAGGATTGAAGGAATGTTCAGAAACACATCCTTGTCCAGTGCACAACGAATTTAAAGCCATTCGAAATAATTTGAAGAAGATGCTTATCGACATGAAAATTGGCGACTTTGTTGATCAGTTGGATGCTCAAGAGACATTTTTAAAAAGATAGAGATTTAAAATCTATTTTTTTAAACTAATAAAAGATAAAAAGGTATTAATATATTGTAATGAAAATTCAAATTAAATATCCGTTAGTTTTTGCCATCAGTTTCTTCTGGTTTGGGTTGATGTTGGCGGTAAGTTTCCTGGAAACGCCGTTGAAGTTTCAAGTTCCGGGGATGACGTTGCCCATTGCTTTAGAATTAGGGAAAATCATGTTTGGAGTTTCCACCAATATCCAATTGGGATTGATGATTTTAATTTTTGTGAATTTCATTTTTAATGCAAAACAACCTTCCAAAGTCATGTTAGTGAGCAGCATTTTGTTAGCGCTGATTCTGGGATTAGAAAAATTCTGGATGTTACCCATTTTAGATGCACGAGCAGATATTTTGGCGTCTGGTAAAGGTTTGCCACCAACGCCACTTCATGATTATTTCATTTATGCCGAAGTCGCAAAACTTGTGTTGGTCGTCTTTTTAGGAATCATTCAAATTAGAACAATTAAATAAATACAATCACAAATCATCAATTAATCATAACCGAT
>JAYRQH010000047.1:0-3179 GCA_041910715.1 Bergeyella sp. | reverse complement strand
TGCGGGACAAAACAAGGCAAATCCGCAAAGTTTTATGGAAGCACTATTCAGTGGGATTCAAATCTTCAAAAATCGAACCGAATATAGAGATTTGGTTGCTAATAAATTAAGAAAAGCGACAACAGACCACGGTGTGGATGAAGATTTACCAGAATATTCGGAAAATTAAATTTTGGCAAACACGTTCTTCTTAAAAAAAGAGGAAATATAATTTGTAATATTAAAAAAAAAGCATATTTTTGCACACTCATTTTATGGACAAGTTTAAAAACTACGACATAGCGTTCAGCGGTCTTAAAAATGGGAAACATGAGTTTGATTTTGAGATCACTCAAGCGTTCTTTGATCTATTTGATACGGAAAAGGAGTTTACTGATGCTAATATAAAAGTACACGTACTATTAGAAAAGCACAGTACATTTTTAGATTTTATCATCACCACCAAAGGAACGATAAACCTAGTTTGCGATATCACAGGAGAAAATTTTGATTATCCTTTTGAAAACAGCATTCAAGTTTTAGTAAAATTTGGGGAAGAATATGATGATTCCGATGAAAATGTTATTACAATACCTACGCAAGATTACGCTTTTAATGTAGCGCAATTAATTTATGAGGATGTAATGCTTTCGGTTCCGATGAAGAAGCTATCGCCTAATGTTTCGGAAGACGATTTGGATCTTTTAGACCAATTCAGCCCAAAAACAGAGCAAGAGGAAAAAGCGGAAGACACTTCAGAAGATATAGATCCTAGATGGGATGCTTTAAAAAAATTAAAAAATAAATAGTTTAACAATATGATGAGACGGTGCAAATCTTCTCATCGCTCATCAAATTAAAAGAATTATTAGAGATGGCACATCCAAAGAGAAGACAATCGTCAACAAGAAGAGATAAGAGAAGAACACACTACAAAGCTGTTGCTCCTCAATTAGCTAAAGATGCTACAACTGGTGAATTACACCTTTTCCACAGAGCACACTGGCATGAAGGAAAGTTATACTACAGAGGTAAAGTAGTATTAGAAAAAGAAGTAAAAACTTCTGAAGAAAACTAAGACCTATATCGTGTTTTTAACACGTTTTGATACAAAAACCACTCGAAATTAATAAAAACGAGTGGTTTTTTGTTGCTTTTTACTATATTTGGCCAAAATTAAACAACTACGAAATGGACATTAAAGACATCCAAAATTTGATAAAATTTGTATCCAAGGCAGAAGTATCTGAAGTAAAATACAAAACAAAAGATTTCGAGATCACAATCAAAACTCCGTTAGCCGGTTCAGAGGTAAGCTTCATGCCACAGCAAGCAGTTTATCAAACTCCTCAAGCGGTTGCTCCTCAAGCATCAGCTCCAGCTCCAGCGGTGGCAAGTGCTGAAAAAACGGACGCAGCGGAGGATACCAGCAACTACATTACTATTAAGTCGCCAATGATTGGTACATTCTACAGAAAACCATCTCCTGATAAAGATGCGTTCATCAATGTTGGAGATGAAGTAAGTGCAGGTAAAGTAGTTTGCGTGATTGAAGCGATGAAACTATTCAACCAAATTGAGTCTGAAGTAAGCGGTAAAATCGTTAAAGTATTGGTAGATGATGCAACGCCAGTAGAATATGATCAACCTTTATTCTTAGTAGATCCTTCATAAATTTAGTTAGAAGTTAGAAGTTAGAAGTTAGAAGTTAGAATTGCTAACTTTTATGTTCCTACTCATTATCTAATTAACTAATCATCTAATTAACTAATTAAAATTATGTTCAAGAAAATATTAATTGCAAACCGTGGTGAGATTGCTATGCGTATCCTACGAACTTGCAAAGAAATGGGAATCAAAACAGTAGCTGTATATTCTACTGCAGATAAAGACAGCTTGCATGTGCGTTTTGCGGATGAAGCCGTTTGTATTGGTCCCGCACCGAGCAAGGATTCATATTTGAGAATTCCAAATATTATTTCAGCTGCAGAAATTACCAATGCGGATGCGATCCACCCTGGTTATGGTTTCCTTTCAGAGAATGCCAACTTCTCAAGAATTTGCGCTAAGAACGGAATAAAATTTATTGGAGCAACTCCAGAGCAGATCGAAAAAATGGGTGACAAAGCAAATGCTAAAGCTACAATGAAAGCTGCTGGCGTTCCTTGTGTTCCAGGTTCTGATGGCCTTATCGAATCGTATGAAGATGCGGTTCGTATTGCTGAAGAAACCGGATATCCCGTGATGATTAAAGCTACTGCTGGAGGTGGTGGAAAAGGGATGCGCGCCGTTTGGAAAGCGGAAGACCTTAAAGAACACTGGGAGTCTGCCATACAAGAAGCTGTCGCTGCCTTTGGAAATGGTGGAATGTACATGGAAAAACTGATTGAAGAACCACGTCATATAGAAATTCAAATTGCAGGAGATCAATACGGAAAAGCGTGCCACCTTTCAGAAAGAGATTGCTCTATCCAGAGAAGAAATCAGAAATTGGTAGAAGAAACTCCTTCTCCATTTATGACTCCTGAATTACGTGAAAAAATGGGGGATGCTGCAGTGAAAGCTGCCGAATTTATCGGTTATGAAGGTGTAGGAACGATTGAGTTTCTTGTAGACAAGCACCGTAACTTCTACTTTATGGAAATGAATACGCGTATTCAGGTAGAACATCCTATCACTGAGCAGGTTATTGATTACGACTTAATTAGAGAACAAATTCTTTTGGCGGCAGGTGAGCGTATTTCAGGCGTAAATCATTATCCGAAATTACATTCAATCGAATGCCGAATCAATGCCGAAGATCCGTATAACGATTTCCGACCTTCTCCAGGAAAAATAACCAGTTTAAACATCCCAGGTGGACATGGAATCCGTGTCGACACCCACGTTTACTCGGGTTACACTATTCCATCTAATTACGACTCGATGATTGCGAAGCTAATTACCACGGCTCAAACTCGAGAAGAAGCGATTGCAAAAATGAAACGCGCGCTAGACGAATTCTATATTGAGGGGGTAAAAACAACAATTCCGTTCCACAGACAGTTGATGGAAGATCCTGACTTCTTAGCAGGAAATTACACAACCAAGTTCATGGAAACCTTCGAGCTTAATAAAGATTACGATTACAATTAAGATAAGCTGCTTCTTCGGAAGCAGTTTTTTTTTTCGTAGTAAATACCCTAATTTTGTAGAAAACC
>JAYRQH010000046.1:0-3514 GCA_041910715.1 Bergeyella sp. | reverse complement strand
GCCTTGTTAAATTTAACAAAATCCGCACGCTGTGAATTCAAAAGACTCGCTTCGTGTTCTGTAATTGCAAATCCTCTTTCAGCTAAATCAATCGCAGGCTGAATAAGTTGCGCCATGGGCAATTTTGCATGCTTCAGCGTTTCAAAAAAACCAGCTATCGAACCTGGAATTCCCACGGCAAGATGTCCGTTCTGGGAAAGGTCAGTATTGGCATTACCTTTTTTATCCAAGTACATGTCACGATGTGATTTTGCGGGCGCAGTTTCTCTAAAGTCGATCGTGAATTTTTCTCCGTTACGCTTGACACCAACTAAAAAACCACCACCGCCTATATTTCCCGCCTGCGGATAAACCACGGCAAGAGCATATTGCGTAGCAATCGCAGCATCATACGCATTTCCCCCGTTACGCATGACGAGTGCTCCTGCTTCACTCGCTAAAGGATGAGCGGAGACAACAACCCCTTTTTTCTTCACCTGAACCTCTTTCACCGTTGCATAATCGGTATATTGAGCATCAAAAACCTGCATACTCACCAAGGCTAAAAGAAGAACTAATTTTTTCATATCCAGAAAGTTTATACAATTAAATTTAAAAGCATAAATGTAACTAAATATTAAGGAATATGCGGTAAAAATGGAAGATTTATCTCGACAAATCAGTTGGAAGACTTGGCCGTAATCTTTATATTTGCTCTAAATAAAAAATTCATGAGCTCCACGGAAAAAATTCTTATTACCGGTGCCTTAGGACAGATAGGAACCGAACTTACCAACCGCTTGGTTGAGATTCACGGAAAGGAAAATGTTGTCGCATCTGGCCTTGACCGATGGGACAAGTCGCTTACTTCGGCTGGATATTATGAACGAATGGATGTTACGAACACGCAGCTCGTAAAACAAATTATCCAAGACTACCAGATTACAACAGTCTATCATTTGGCATCTTTACTTTCAGGAACCTCCGAAAGACAACCACTTTTCGCATGGAGACTTAATGTGGAGCCCTTATTGAACTTTTTAGAATTAGCAAAGGAGGGTTTAATTAAAAAAGTTTTCTGGCCAAGTTCAATCGCTGTTTTTGGAACAGGAATTCCTAAGAATGATGTTGGGCAGGATGTCGTTCTTAATCCAACAACCGTCTACGGAATTTCAAAAATGGCAGGGGAGAAATGGTGCGAATATTACAATGCAAAATATGGAGTTGATGTGCGAAGTATCCGTTATCCAGGACTAATTTCTTGGAAAACGCCTGCTGGTGGCGGAACTACAGATTATGCTGTGGAAATTTTTTATGAAGCGTTAGAAGAAGGAAAATATAAAAGTTTCATCAAAGAAGATACGGGAATGCCCATGCTGTATATGGATGACGCTATTGATGCAACACTCAAACTAATGGAGGCTCCAAAAGATCAATTGACCGTACATTCATCGTATAATTTGGGTGGCATGAGTTTTACGCCATCGGAATTGGCTGCTGAGATCAAAAAGCATATTCCTGAATTTGAAATTTCTTATGAACCTGATTTTCGACAAGCAATCGCCGATTCGTGGCCAGCGTCTATTGACGATTCTATTGCTAAAAAAGATTGGGGACTAAATTACCAATTCGGAATTGAAGAAATGACTGCGGATATGCTAAAAAATCTTCGTATAAAACTAGGAAAATAATGGATACGCTCGTCCCAGCCAAAGGCTGGGACGAGCTCTTTTAAAACAGGTTTCATTCTAAAAACGTATCTTTGCACTCCCGTCAAAGAAAACAACCTTTAACACCATCTCATGAACACGACTTTTGCGCATTTTGATCTTTCAGAAAAAATCCTGGATGCACTGGCAGACTTGAATCTTTTTGAACCGACACCTATTCAGGAAAAAAGCTGGAGTCCGATTCTTTCGGGGCGCGATGTTATGGGAATTGCACAAACGGGAACGGGTAAAACGTTGGCCTACCTACTTCCCGTCCTAAAAACGTGGAACTACAATAAAACTGGAAATCCAACCGTTCTGGTACTCGTACCGACCCGCGAATTGGTCGTTCAGGTAACCGAGATCGTCGAAGCTTTAACGAAAAATATAACAGCACGCGTTATTGGTATTTACGGTGGGAAAAATATCAATACCCAGAAATTACTATTCAACGACGGATGTGACATCTTAGTGGGAACGCCTGGTCGAGTAATGGACTTAGCGATTGATAATGCAATTTCGCTGAAGGAAGTTAAAAAATTAATTATCGACGAGTTTGATGAAATGCTTAACTTAGGTTTCCGACCGCAGTTGACGCACATCTTCGAAATGATGAAGGAAAAAAGACAAAACATTCTTTTTTCAGCGACTATGACGGAAGCCGTGGATGTTATGTTGGACGAATATTTTGCAAATCCGCTGGAAGTAACATTAGCAAAATCGGGAACACCTTTGGAGAAAATTACCCAAAAAGGGTATAAAGTTGAAAATTTCAACACCAAAATCAATCTCCTAAAACATCTTATCGAAACGCAGGAAGATCTCTCTAAGATTTTAATATTCACAAACAATAAGCGTCATGCCGATTTGCTCTTTAACAAAATAGATGAACTTTTTCCTGAAGAGTTTGACGTAATCCATTCCAACAAATCTCAAAACTACCGTCTAAAGGCGATGAACCGATTTGAAAACGGAGAAATCAGAGGTTTAATTACTACTGATGTTATGGCTCGTGGATTGGATATTTCGGACATCACCCATGTAATCAACTTTGAGGTTCCTGACATTCCAGAGCAGTATATCCATCGAATTGGTCGTACGGGTAGGGCTGATAAAGACGGAACATCTATTACCTTCTCAACAAAAAAAGAAGAAATCTTGCTTCTTGAAATTGAGATGCTGATGAATAAGGAAGTTGAAATTTTAGCGTTCCCAAACGAAGTTGAAATCAATCCGCAAAAAATTGCCTCTGAAAAAGAAGATGTAATCATGAAAAATCCAGTTCAGATAAAAATGAACGAAGGTGGCGCAGCTTTTCATGAGAAAAAGGATAAGAATAAAAAAGAAAATTGGGGAGGCCCGCACAAACGTAAGGCGCCAAAGAAAATCGGAGCCAATAGGGCTCAGCAAAAAGCAAAATCCAAAGCCAAAAGAAAAAAATAACGAAAGTTCACTTTCGTTTTTTTTATGCTTTGTCACTTCATAGGAACAGTTTTTGACGGTAGATAAGCACAATTTATGCTATGTTTGATAATCCAAGTAGAAAACTGAAGCGTTCGGCAAAACTCATTTCCGTATTGAGTAAATACGGTTTTCAAGATTTGCTCATTCGTATGAATTTGCAGTCTGAATCTAAGAAAATAGACTCGGAAAATCAGGAACCAAATACGGTTTATTTCCGAATCCGATGCGCTATCGAAGAGTTAGGACCCACCTTTATTAAATTAGGCCAATCATTTAGTAATCGCGAAGATTTACTTCCTCAACCTTTAATTAAGGAACTTCAAAAATTGCAAGATAATGTTGATGCCGTGCCCATGGATGTT
>JAYRQH010000045.1:0-2513 GCA_041910715.1 Bergeyella sp. | reverse complement strand
TTAATTCAAAACGCTCAGTAAGACCTTCTTTGCTTCTGTGTTTTTTAGTTAAAGGCGACATTTCGATTGGATAATCCGTGATAAAGGTTGGTTGGATAAAGTTACCTTCGCATTTTTCACCAAAAATTTCATCAATCAATTTTCCTTTACCCATCGTTTCGTTCACTTCAATTCCGATAGATTTTGCAAAGTCGAAAAGCTCCTGTTCCGATTTCCCTGTAATGTCAAATCCCGTAAATTTCAAGATTGCTTCTGTCATCGAAACTCTTGGATAAGGCGCTTTCCAGCTAATTTGATGTTCACCAAAAGTAGATTCTGCCGAACCGTTTACCTGCGTTGCACAGAATTCTAATAATTTCTCGGTGAAATCCATCATCCAGTTGTAATCTTTATACGCCACATAAATTTCCATGGCAGTAAACTCTGGATTATGCGTACGATCCATTCCTTCATTTCTGAAGTTCTTGGAGAATTCATAAACGCCATCAAAACCACCAACGATTAATCTTTTTAGATACAATTCGTTGGCAATTCGTAAATACAACGGAATATCCAATGCATTGTGATGCGTTATGAATGGCTTTGCAGCGGCACCACCGGGAATGGATTGTAATATTGGCGTCTCCACCTCAAAATAACCAGCGTCATTAAAAAAAGTACGCATGGCATTAAACAATTTGGTTCTTTTTACGAAGATTTCTTTGATGTTCGGGTTCACAACAAGATCTGCATAGCGTTGTCTATAGCGTAATTCGGGATCGTTGAAAGCATCAAAAACATTTCCTTCGGCATCCACTTTTGGAAGAGGCAACGGACGTAATGCTTTTGTAAGCAACGTGAAATTTTTCACCATAACGGTTTTTTCACCCACTTGCGTAGTGAAAAGTTCGCCTTCGATACCGATGATATCACCGATATCTAGAAGATGCTTGTACACCTCATTGTATAGGGTTTTGTCTTCTCCAGTACAGATTTCGTCACGATTAAAATACACCTGAATTCGGCCTGTAGAGTCCTGCAACTCGGCAAAACTCGCTTTTCCCTGAATTCGTCTTGACATCAAACGTCCGGCAAGGGTTACCTTTTTTCCTTCAACAAACTCGTTTTTACAAGATTCTGTCGTATCTGTAATGACGTATTCTGCTGCTGGAAAAGCTTCAATCCCAAGTTCTCGTAGTTTGGTTAATTTTTCGCGACGGATAATTTCCTGTTCTGATAAAGACATTTTTTAAAGGTATTTTTACAACGTGCAAAAATAAGCAATTCTGAAGAATTATCATGAATTAATTACAATTGCTCCGTCTTTAAACAAAAAAATGCTCCCAAGGAGGAGCACATTTTCTAATTCACGTTCTTTAGTGACTATTTTTTCATACTTAAGATGTATTCTACCATTTTTTTTGCATCCTCTTTTGAAATATTTGGATGCGCCTGCATCGGAACTTGTCCCCATACTCCACTACCGCCGTCAATAATTTTAGACGCTAACAGGTCGATATCGGCATCCGAATATTTAGCAGCTACTTCCGCGTAGGATGGACCAATAAATTTTTCGGTGTCTTTGTGGCAGCTTAAACAGTCGGATCCGTTAATTAATGCGTAACCAGGAAGACTTTTATTACCTTCTATAACAACTGTTTCTTGCTTCGGTGGTGTAAAAGCTGATTGCTCTTCAACTTCGGGTTGCTGTTCTTTTTTAGAACACTGAACCATAAAAACGGCAATGGCTGCGATGGCAAATATTCGTTTCATATTCAATTTATTTTGCTTGTGCCGAATCCACTTTTACAGCAGCTTCTTGCACGGTTGGCGTCTGCGCTCGTTCAGCTCCAAGGTCTGGTAGAGTTGTTGCAGCTGCAGAATCATTTACCTTAACCTCAGGCTCTTGCATCATGATATTGCTATCCTGCACCGAATTATCATTGTTTTTTGAACAACTTACCAATGCTAACCCTCCTACCAAGATACTGAATACTATTTTTTTCATGTTTTATTAAAATTATTTTTCACAAAAATATAAAATAAATTCATTGTGATCTGTAAAATCCGTGTTTTTCCAGTTATTTTTTAAAGAAACTAAATTACTTTTTTCAATACAAGCTCAAAAAATTCTGGATTATAGAATTCACTACTAGAATTGTGAAATTAAATTACTGCGAAAAAATCGTTAAAAATAATTTGCCACGTTAAAAATCATTTATACATTTGTCATCATGTTAAAAATAACAAACAAAAATTGGTGGTGGCATTCAGAATCTTGTTCAAGGTCTTGAAGCATTACCCTTTTTATATGATTACGAAATATAAGAATACTATATACTAGACTTTGACCTTTGTGTTAAAGTCTTTTTTTTGTCCAAAAATTAAAATTAACAACCTTTGGAAACTCTTGTAAAAATGAAATTTGAAGAAAAAATACAAATAAAAACCACCATAAAGTCGTCTTTAGCCGATTTGTTTACGCCTATTGGCATTTACCTAAGGCTGCGTGATAAGTTCCGAGATACCATTTT
>JAYRQH010000044.1:0-8499 GCA_041910715.1 Bergeyella sp. | reverse complement strand
TTGGAATTCTTAAAAATTGCTCCATTCAAATCCTGCATATATTCAATTAATCCATAAGAATTTTTATCCACGGATTCCATTTGATACAGACTTTGAAGCACCATAGGATTCAAAATTCGCATCAGAACACCAGACTGCAAATCTTCCACTGTTTTCACGGGTGTTTTTCCTGTTTTCTCAAAGATGGAATCTTTTAGTAACCATTTTGGCGTTGTGAATACTTGATCTTCCAAAAACTTTAGAGCTTCTTTTTGATCACGTTTAGCCACAGGTTCATAAATTGCGCCTGATTGCTCAGCTGTTTTTGGCGTTTCTGTTTGACCTCCAATATACTTGGAAACGTGCCCTAAGTAGCGTTTGAACTGACCAATAACTTGATCGTACATGGTATCCAGATTTCGGTAATCTTCGTTTGGTGTTGCTGTCCAATCTTCTAAATTATCAACAATACGTTGAAGATTCTTCACGCCGTATGTACTGGCCACCATGGCATTATCACCCACAGCTTCACTTTGTAAACGAGGATCCAATGGATTGGTTTCGGTACCAAATAATAATCTCGGATTTTTGGTTTTGTTAATTACCCATTTATTGAGGTGCGCTTTCTCTGATTCTGGAGTTTTAAATTCTGGAAATCTGCGGTAGCCCCACTCAATAGCCCATTCATCATAATCTCCAATCCTCGGCATAATACCTTTGTCCGTCACTTTATCTTCCGGTTGCGCTACGTAATTGAAACGGGCATAATCCATAATTGAAGGCGTATGACCGTTTTGCTCCAACCATTTGCGGTCACGTAATTTTTCTACCGGTACCGTTGCACTTGAAATAAAATTATGACGTAGTCCTAATGTATGTCCCACTTCATGTGACGAAACGAAGCGAATAAGTTCGCCCATCAACTGATCGTCAAACTCCATTTTTCGGGCTTTTGGATCGTTCGGTGAGGCTTGCACAAAATACCAGTTTCTAAGCAATTGCATCACATTATGATACCAATTGATATGACTTTCCATAATTTCACCCGTTCTTGGATCCGAAATGGAAGGACCAGAAGCATTGGGAACATCTGATGGTTTATAGACAATTGCTGAATAACGAGCATCTTCCAAACTCCAGTCTTTATCTACTTTTGGGTCTGGCACTTTTGCATAAATCGCATTTTTAAAGCCTGCTTTTTCAAACGCTTGTTGCCAATCGTTTACACCTTGCATCAAATAGGGAATCCATTTTTTCGGCGTTGCGGGATCAATGTAAAAAACAATCGGCTTTGCAGGTTCTACCAACTCACCTTTCTTATACTTTTCAGCATCTTGCGGTTTGGGTTCTAATCTCCAACGTTTGATTAGAGAAACGCGCTTTACGCCTTGAGGATCGGCATCAAAATCCGTATAGCCAACCGTAAAATACCCAACTCGAGGATCGTAAAATCTAGGCTGCATCTTATTTTCTGGAAGCATCACAAACGAGGAGTTGATCTCCACGGTGTGATTTCCACTCACTTTTGGTGCCGGTCTTCCAGGAACCGATGGCGTTGTTGGCGTTCCTAGCGTTCGTGCAAATGTTTTTGTCGTGTTAATTTCAATATTTGTTGGGAAGGATTTCACGTAATTAACAAATGATTTGTCTTTTTGGAAATTTCCAACCTTGAAATTATCTTTTACTTGAGTAGAAAAAGAAACCAATTCGCTGTCGCCATTAATCATGTCCGTAATATCAATCACGGATGATTTTTTCTTATCGCCATAGGCTTTCACGTCAAATGACATTAAAATTGGCTGTACATTATTACGCGTCACTGAATTGTACATATCTGATGTTGAATCTTTAGCGTAATCAACAAAGGAAATGGCTCGCATTAAGATTTTATCCTTAGGCCCTTTTTCAAAAGCGATTACGTTTTGTCCGATTTGGTCTCCTGCATAACCCGTTGTTCCTGTTCTCATGCCAGCTGCTGCTTTTGTAAGACGTGTCACCATCAGAAATTCCTTTTTCAACATCTGATCTGGAATTTCAAAATAGTATTTATCATCCACCTTGTGAACCGTAAAAACACCATCATCCGATACCGCTTTGGCTGTGATAACGTCTTTAAATGGCTTTACACCGCCGGTTGGCTTCTTCGCTGGTTCCTCTTTTTTAGCAACTTCGGCCTCTTTGCTTACCGTTGTAGAATCTTTAACCTGCCCGTACATTTCGGGTTGATTATAAAAAATAACGGCTACCAAGAGTGCCACGGAGAACTTCTTCATATTTTATCTATATAATTTGATTATTCTTTCAAATTTATCTATTTCTTTTGTAATAATGCAATATTTTCTACATGATGTGTCTGCGGAAACATATCGACTGGAAGAATTTTTACCACTTCATAAGCGTCTTTCATCAAAGCGATATCTCGAGCTTGCGTCGCCGAGTTGCAACTAACGTACACAATACGCTCTGGCGCTAATTTCAAAATTTGCTCAACCACTTTTTGGTGCATACCATCACGCGGAGGATCGGTAATTAAAACGTCAGCTTTCGGATGATTTGCTAGAAATTCTTCGGTGAAAACTTCTTTCATATCACCACAATAGAACTTGGTATTTTCTAATCCATTCAGTTTGGCATGAGCAATTGCTGCATCAATAGCTTCCTGAACCGACTCGATACCGATTACCTTCTTTGCTTTCCGCGCCACATATTGGGCAATTGTCCCTGTCCCTGTATATAGATCATAAACAACTTCGTCCCCCTTCAAATCGGCAAATTCTAGCGTTTTTCGATACAGTTCTAATGCTTGCTTGTAATTGGTTTGAAAAAAAGATTTTGGACCAATTTTGAACTGAAGTCCATCCATTTCTTCCATTAAAAATCCATCTCCGAAATAAACTTCAATATCCAAATCATAAATAGAATCATTTGGTTTTGGGTTGATTGCATAGACCAAGGTCTTTATCTGTGGAAACTCATTGATCAAGAAATCAAAAAGTAATTTCTGATTTTCTGGCTCTTCGCGGAATAATTGAAAGAGTACCATCCATTCGCCCTCGGAGTTCTGACGCATCATTAATGTGCGTAAAAAACCTTCCTGATTGCGTACATCGAAAAATGTCATGTTATTTTCAGTGGCGAATTTTCGAACTGCTAAACGAATTGCATTCGAAGGATCTTCCTGAAGATGGCATTCTTTTAAATCCAGAATCTTGCTCCACATGCCGGGAATGTGAAATCCAAGGGCATTACGATCGGTAAAATCAGACGCTGAATTTATTTCATCCTGCGTAAGCCAACGGGAATCTGAAAACGAAAATTCCATTTTATTTCTGTAATAGTACTGCTCTTCGGCACCTAAAATCGGCAATAGCTCAAACCCATCAATACCGCCAATGCGCTTAATGTTATTAACCACTTCATCTTGTTTGAAGAAAAGCTGCTTAGGATAACTCATATTCTGCCATTTACAGCCACCGCAAACTCCAAAATGAATGCAGCGAGGCTCTACCCGATCGGGTGAAAGCTCTAGCAGTTCGGCAACATCACCTTCAATATATTTGGATTTGGATTTTTTTACTTTAACATTGACCACATCACCTGGGATTGCGCCTTTTACCAATACGGTTTTCCCTTCCTCGGTTCTACCAACCGCTACTCCTTTGGCTCCCGCCGCAAAAAGGCGAATATTTTGTAGAATTTTGTTTTTCTTCATTTTCCTATGTATGATAAAAACGGGCTTCCGCCCGTTTTACTTGAATTTATTTGTCATAAAATTATTTTGTCGTTGCAGAATCGGCCGGAGCTTCCATTGGCATTTGCATCTGTGGAGGCATTTGCGTTTGTACCTGTGGCGCTTTTAGTCCGCTTACTTTGTCCATCGTGTTTACAAATTCTTCTTCTCCAAGGTTGTAGAATTGCCTGCCCACTATTTTTCCGTCTTTATCCAGAATTATAAAACTCGGAACTTTAAAAGCATACAAACCAAAGTTTTTAGCATCTTCCGAATTGATACCCCCTTGAATCCAATAATTTGTTCCAGGAAAACCTTTAAACATAGAAGCGCTGGTCTTTTTGAATTGGTCTTGCGTATCGTCTACGTTTACATAGGCAAAATTCATTTTTGATTTGTAGAAGTTTGCAATTTCTTTAATTACAGGAACTGTTGACATGGAAACATTCGGGCTGTACGAAGCGTAGAACATAACCAAGGTTGGTTTTCCTTTTAGCTCAGAAAGATTGGTCTTTTTACCCGTTGCGTCTTCTAATCTCAAGTTAGGAACTGTACCTTCTTTGTGACCCATTAATACTTTTTGAAGATTTAATACATCTTTCTTAACCGAAGCGTCAGAGATATTTTGCTCAATAAGTTTCGTGATTTTATCGTAATCTTTCGCGTTGTTGTAGTTGATATCCGATTGTGCTACAACGTAGGCATAGAGATAATCTTTTGCTAGTTGAGAAAGTTCTTTTTTCGTTTTAAGAAAATCAGCAAAAACTTCAGACATTAATGGTCTTTTTTCTGGGTTTTGCATCTTGGTCATCGCAAATTGCTGGAATTCTCCATTTAATTTACCCAAAATATATTCTCTATACACCGGGATCTCACGAATCATCTCGTTTTCGTCCTTGATAAGTTCTTTCTGTGCTTTCTTAAAGTTTTCCGATACTTTAAATTTAGCATTACCCGTCATCATTCCGTGGTTTTGCTCGTATGCGTCAAGAAGACCGACCAATTTAGCCTTCATATCCAATTTTTTGAATTTTACAGCTTCGGAATCCGCATTGAATTTAGACGCCTGATTATCCACTTCCTTTAATAAATCAGCTTCTACTTTTTGAAAATCTTTTATAAATTCAGGCTCTTTCTTGGCTAGCAAAGTCTCCATCTGAATTTTCTTCGCATAATCTTCGAAACCTTTATCAGCAGCTTTTAAAAAGTCGTTATTCGCTTTTCCATCTCCCGTAATTGTATATTCCGATGGAAAGGTTGCCGCGTCACCCGAAATTTCTAATGATTGCCCCTTTTTTAGGAAAATCATTGCCATATTATTTCCATACGTTACCAAATACATACCCGTTTTTGGTGACTCGAAACTACCTTGAAATTCTCCTTTGTTGTTGACACCTAAATTTGCCAACGGTAATGTTGCCACACCAGATGCCTCAATAAACTCAACCCGAGCCAGTGGATTTGCATTGGCAATTTTTCCTTTTACTTCGATGTTTTTAGTACATGAAACTGCAACAATAGCGAAGAAAAGCATTAAAAGAAATTTTTTCATTTTCTGATTTTAAAATTTGAGCAAAAATAAGTCTTTCAATCAATTGAAAGCTATTTTTTATTGTTATTTATGATTTTTTATAAAAAACTTCGTCTCCCAATTTGGAAGACGAAGTGTTATGTATGTATTTCTACTATTTTTTGTCTAATGAAGCAGTGAAAAATTCACGGTTCATACGAGCAATGTTTTCTAGTGAGATTCCTTTAGGACACTCGATTTCACAAGCTCCCGTATTCGAACAGTTACCAAATCCTTCCTCGTCCATCGCCTCTACCATATTCAGTACGCGGCGCTTTGCTTCAACTTGTCCTTGAGGCAATAATGCATACTGAGAAACTTTGGCACCCACGAAAAGCATGGCTGATCCGTTTTTACACGTGGCAACACATGCTCCACATCCGATACAAGCCGCAGCGTCCATGGCGCGGTCTGCATCTTCTTTAGGAACAAGAATCGTGTTAGCATCTGTCGTTCTACCAGATGTGTTTACCGAGATGAAACCACCTGCAGCCATAATTCTGTCGAAAGCGCTTCGGTCAACCACCAAATCTTTGATTACTGGGAAAGCAGCTGATCTCCACGGTTCGATGGTAATTGTTTCGCCATCTTTAAACATTCTCATGTGCAACTGACATGTTGTGATTCCCGTATCGGGGCCGTGCGCTCTTCCGTTAATATAAAGAGAACACATACCGCAAATACCTTCGCGGCAATCGTGGTCGAAAGCGACAGGCTCTTTACCTTCGTTGATCAAATTTTCGTTTAGGATATCCAACATTTCCAAGAATGAAGAGTCTGTGGATACATCCGAAATTTTATAAACTTCAAATTGACCTTTTGATTTATTATTTTTCTGTCTCCAAATTTTCAGAGTCAGATTAAGTCCTTTTTTTGTACTCATTTTTCTTTACTGTTTTTGGAGATTACTTGTAACTTCTTGTTTTCACTTCGATGTTGTCATAAACCAAATCTTCTTTATGAAGAATTTCTTTACTAATATCTTCTCCTTCATATTGCCATGCTGCAACGTATTTGTAGTTTACATCATCACGTTCTGCTTCTCCATCCGGAGTCGAGTGATCTTCACGGAAGTGACCTCCACAAGATTCATTTCTATGTAATGCGTCCATAGCCATTAACTGTCCAAGTTCCATAAAATCGGCAACACGGAATGCTTTTTCCAATTCGGTATTCATTCCATCAGCATCACCTGGAACTTTTACGTTCTTCCAAAATTCGGCACGAAGTTCTTCAATTTCTCTAATCGCTTCACGCAGTCCTTCTGGTGTTCTTCCCATCCCTACTTTGTTCCACATAATGTGACCCAATTCTTTATGGAAATGATCCACTGAATGTGTTCCATTATTATTTAAGAAGAAATTAATCTTCTCCTGGATACCAGCTTCCGCTTGGTTAAATGCTTCGGTGTCGGTTGCAATTTTTCCCGTTCTAATATCTGCAGAAAGGTAATCGGCAATCGTGTAAGGAAGAACAAAATATCCATCTGCCAAACCTTGCATTAAAGCCGAAGCTCCAAGCCGGTTGGCTCCGTGATCTGAGAAGTTTGCCTCACCAATTACAAAACAACCCGGAATAGTTGACTGTAAATTATAATCAACCCAAACGCCTCCCATAGTATAGTGTACCGCTGGATAGATTTTCATTGGGGTTTTGTACGGATCGTCTGCAGTAATTTTTTCATACATCTGGAACAAGTTTCCGTACTTTTCTTCAACCCACGCTTTTCCTAAGTCGTAGATTTGCTTATCGGTTGGATTTTGAAGATGCTTTTCGATTGCTGCTTCGCGTCCTTTTTTCATAATTTCTGTTGAGAAATCTAAGAAAACTCCTTCTTTCGTAAGGTTGTTTTCAATACCAAAACCAGCATCGCAACGTTCTTTAGCGGCTCTAGACGCAACGTCACGTGGCACCAAGTTTCCAAAAGCAGGATATCTTCGCTCCAAGTAATAGTCTCGGTCTTCTTCTTTGATATTCTCTGGCTTCAGTTTTCCTTCTCGAATTGCTACGGCATCTTCAATATTCTTAGGAACCCAAATTCTTCCTGAGTTTCTCAAGGATTCTGACATCAAAGTTAACTTAGACTGCTGTGTTCCGTGAACCGGAATACATGTTGGGTGAATCTGCACATAACAAGGATTTGCGAAATACGCTCCTTTTTTATGAATTTTCCAAGCAGCTGAAACATTAGATCCCATTGCATTTGTAGAAAGGAAATAAACATTTCCATAACCTCCCGACGCTATTACAACGGCATGCGCAGAATGTCTTTCAATCTCTCCAGTGACCAAATTTCTTGCAATAATTCCTCGAGCCTTACCATCAACCAGGACAATATCCATCATTTCGTGACGGTTGTACATTTTAATACGGCCTTTTCCTATCTGACGACTCATTGCGGAATAAGCTCCTAATAATAACTGCTGCCCTGTTTGACCTTTAGCATAGAACGTTCTTTTTACCTGAACTCCACCAAACGACCGGTTATCAAGCTGGCCTCCGTAATCACGTCCGAATGGCACTCCTTGAGACACACATTGGTCAATAATATTTCCAGAAACCTCCGCTAAACGATAGACATTCGCTTCTCGTGCACGGTAATCTCCCCCTTTAATTGTATCGTAAAATAATCTGTAGATAGAATCTCCATCTCCTTGGTAATTTTTTGCAGCATTGATACCTCCCTGAGCGGCAATAGAGTGCGCTCTTCTTGGTGAATCTTGGTAGCAAAATGCTTTAACATTGTAGCCTTGCTCGGCTAAAGTAGCTGCGGCAGAACCCCCAGCCAATCCTGTACCTACAACAATAATATCAATTTTATCTCTGTTGTTAGGTGCAACAAGGTTCATATGATCTTTATGATTATTCCATTTGTCCTTAAGTGGTCCAGCAGGAATTTTATTATCTAACTTACTCATCGTACTTTTGATATTATTGAGTTACAAAATGAAAAATTGCTATAAAAATAAATCCAGCAGGGATTAAGATAGAATACCATCTTCCCAATGCCATAATTATAGGCGTATACTTTGGATGTCTTGCTCCAATAGACTGGAAAGAAGATTGGAAACCGTGTGCTAAGTGTAATCCTAACAAAACAAAAGAAATTACATAGAAGATAACTCTCCACAAATCTGAAAACTTATCATGCAATTCTCCCCAAAATCGTGTCGTGTCTGAAGAGTCTCCCAATCCTGGCACATACTTATACTGCATTTCG
>JAYRQH010000043.1:0-2508 GCA_041910715.1 Bergeyella sp. | reverse complement strand
GTCACGTTTGGTGGCGGAATTACAATGGTATAGGGTGGCCTGCTATCGGGTGTTGAATGGAAAAATTTATTGTCCATCCAGTACTCATACCACTTCTGTTCGGTTTCTTTCGGGCTGTATTTATCTGAAATCGTCATAATTCTTTTTTTGGCTTACAATTTGCAAAAATAGTCTAAGTAAAAAAGTAAAACAAAGTTTTAGAATTATTTTTAACTTTGTCTTCTTAAAACAAGTTTAATATCACTTAAAAAAACCAAAGAGATATGAAAAAAATGATTGCAGGATTAGCCTTAGTTGGATTCGCAGCTTTAGCTTCTGCACAAACCATAACATTTGACAAGACGATTATCGATTACGGAAAAGTTAAGCAAGGAAGTGATGGTAATCGTGTTTTCACGGTAACGAATACGGGCGATAAGCCTTTAATTATTTCCAATATTACCTCCACATGCGGATGTACAATTCCACAGTGGAGTAAAGAACCGATTATGCCAGGTAAAACCGGTAAAATTACCGTTCATTATGATACGCAACTACTAGAACCGAACGGTTTCCAAAAGATGGTTGAAGTGTATAGTAACGACGCAAAAAACAGCCGTTCTGTAGTCCATATTAAAGGTATCGTAGAGCCTGGTGCTAAAAAGTAAGATTTTTAAACAAATAATCTTTTTAAATCATCCTTTTTTAAGGATGATTTTTTATTTTTAATAGTTAAAGTCAACGTATGGAAAATTACAACTTCAAAAAACTATTCCGAGCCGACTCGGATTTTGATATAGCTAAAGCCAACACAGAATTTAAATCGAAACTAAAAAAAGAGGACGGCGAGAAACTTCTAGCAGAACTAAAAGAAGAGCTCAAACTACTGCAGGAAAAATTATATGCAGACGGAAGTCAAGCATTGCTGATCGTAATACAAGCCATGGATGCTGCGGGCAAGGATTCTCTTATTGAACATGTTTTTGGAGGGGTGAATCCGCAGGGTTGCGAAGTTCATAGTTTCAAAACACCAAATTCTGCCGAGTATGAACATGATTTTTTGTGGAGGCATTATGTTGCGCTACCCGAAAAAGGAAAAATAGGCATCTTCAACAGAAGTCATTACGAAAGTGTATTGGTCTGTAAAGTGCACCCCGAATACAACCTCAACGAGAAAACATGGAAGAAGGTTTCGGATTTTGACGAAAAATTTTGGAAAAACCGCTACGAATCTATTCAGAATTTCGAAAAACATCTTACGAACAATGGCACAACCGTCATTAAGTTTTTTTTGAATGTTTCGCAAGACGAGCAAAAGCAACGGTTCTTGGATCGTATCAACGAAAAAGATAAAAACTGGAAATTTGCGTCGGGAGACCTCAAAGAACGTGCGCTCTGGAAGGAGTATATGAAGGCGTACCAACGAGCCATCCGCGAGACCACAAAAGAAGCAACGCCATGGTACGTCTTGCCAGCCGACCAAAAATGGCTATCCCGATTGGCAGCCATCCAAATTATAATTGACACGTTAAAAGAAATGGATTTGAAATTTCCTGTGCTCTCTGAGATCGAGGAAAAGGAATTGGAAACAGCAAAAGAACAACTTTCACAAAACTCGTGAAATGCATCGATTCCTTTCTGTACTTTATCGTATGCTGGTGTGTCTTTCTCCTGGTAGGAACTGCCACATCAACCATCGGCAACTGGATTGTACCTGATTTCGCTTGGACTTCTTTTGTCGTAATTTTACCCATTCTGATTTTAGTATTGGTGTATTTTCTGATTTGGAAGTTAATCTTAGAAAAGAAGTTTGCTTTTTTTAGTTGGAGTGATTTTAAAGTACAGTTAAAAGATAAAGTATGGATTCCGATACTTTTCCTCGTGATTGGAATTCACATTTTTGTACAGCCTTTTCTAGACCTCTATCATGATATTCGGTTTCCAGATGTTCCTGATTTTAAAGGAAATCCCCACGTAAAATTCAATTGGGAATTCGTAATTACTTTGATTCCCACCTTACTTATTGCACCGATTTTCGAAGAACTCCTTTTTCGAAAAGTATTTTTTAAACAGATGCTGAAAGAAAATAGCTTAATGACTTCACTTTTGGTGTCATCGCTCTACTTCTCATTAATTCATCTTCCGATGGCGAATAAGCTGGTAAGCACATTTCTTGTAGGCTGCACATCGGCACTCATCTATTTCCGGACCGGAAAGATTATATATTCCATCCTTTTTCACTTCGTAAACAACCTCTTTGCGCTTGTAAGCCAATTCTATTTATTTGATCTTTGGAGCAATTTTAATCAACAAAAATACAATGTATGGTATTGGTTGATTTTTGGATTGGGAATGCTGATTTTTCTTATTTCAGCTAATATTTTTTGGAAGAATACCGAAAAAACACGAGAAAATCTATAAGCCGGATTCTGTATTTTGGACGGGCCAAAACGCCTGTTATTTATCTACGCCCAACATTGCTGCTAGGCTTGAGCTGGTTACCCCTCGGTATTCGAAGCGAGCCGCTTC
>JAYRQH010000042.1:0-5282 GCA_041910715.1 Bergeyella sp. | reverse complement strand
TAAGAAAGGTTTTCGCAAAAAAATTTTTCGATTTGAAAAGCAAATTCCGATGCGGAAACTGATACAAGGTTGCATTAATAAAATGAATGTCGTGACCTTGTTTTTCAAGAAACTGAGCAATTTCTTCAACATAACCCCAAATGTCAAATCCTAAAATAGTAATCTTCATTAGCTGCAATTTCGAATGAACCCAATTGACGAATTTGTCTAGGGAACGAAGCAAAAATAACCAAATTTTAATGTGGAGACGAGTTTAAATTGCTATTTTTGAAAAAAATCTGGAGAATGGGTTTGCATGTCAGTCATTTGTATGAAAATAAACGTGGAGAATTAGAAAGAATTATTCATTCTTTTGAAAATGAAGGCGAAGATTTTGTCATTGGAAACCGAAATAAGCTAAAAATTTTTGATTTAGATGGACAGAAAATCAACATCAAATCATTCAAAAAGCCGAATTTAGTTAATCAAATAGCCTATAAATATTTCCGAAAATCCAAAGCTCAGCGTTCGTTTGAATATGCTGAAATACTTTTGGATAAAGGAATTAAGACTCCAAATCCTGTTGCTTTTTATGAAAACTTCGGACCCGCGGGCATCAAGGACAGTTACTATGCATCCGAACAGCTAAACGCTAACTTTACCTTGCGCGCATTGGTGGATAATGATCAGTTTCCCGACTACGAAAATATCCTCCGAAAATTTACCAAATTTACCTTTGACTTGCATGAAAAGGGTATTGAATTTAAAGATCATTCGCCAGGAAACACACTAATCGTCGATAAAAATGACGGTAACTACGATTTTTATCTTGTTGACCTTAACAGAATGTCTTTTCATAGTGAAATGAGTTTTGAGCAGCGAATAAAAAATTTAGCGCGCCTATCTCCGCATCAGAAAATGATTAAAATTATCAGTGATGAATATGCGAAATTATATCATATGAATGGTGAAACCTTCTTTGATCACTTTTGGGAAGCTACCTGCAAATTCCAATACCGATTTTTCCGAAAGAAAATACTGAAGTCGAAATTTCGAAAAAAAACGAAATAAGAATTCAAAATTTAATTCTTCAATACATTAGTCCAGATTTTGTGAAATCCAATGGCGAAGTTTAGGCAAAAATAATTCAGGTTTTAAATCTTCATAATTTTGGCTCGTTTCATTGTAGTCGTGCACATGAACGGAAGTATTTTTAATTCCATCCTCGGCCCAAGCCCAGGTTTTCTTATCAACGTAGGGCGCAAAAATTCCAAAAGTTGGTATGCCCAATGATTTCGAAATATTGGTAGCACCGCCTTCATTTCCCACTAACAATGTACAGAAGCTGGTAACTGCAATAAATTCACGAAGATTCTTGGTGTCAAAATCTGTCATAATTTTACTTCGAGTGTCGTCATCCAAAGACTGCAGTAACGTTTTAAACTCCTGTTTCTGTGATGGTAAATAATTACATAAAATTTGAACATTAGGAACGCGCCCAACCTCGTCCAGAACTTCCTTCATATGAGGATACGTTTTCTCACTCGTGCTTCCAAATGTTGAAATCATGGCGATTGGTTTATCAAAATCCACCGAAAAATCCGATAGTAATTTTTTTGCGGATGTTCTTTCCTCATAGGTCAGAAAGATTTCGGGAAAAGTTTTAGAATACGGAATGCCAATGGGCTCCAAACACTGTTGTCTATGTTCAAGTGCCAGTGCTGTTTCGGTAGATTGCGGATCTTTTTTTCGTTTTATCGGATATGTATAAAAAGGGCTGAGATACGACTTGTGATAACCTATGGATTTTCCAGCGCCCGACATTTTGCTTAGCAATGCCGTGCCCAATTTACTGTAAACATCAATAATCACATCATATTTCTCTCTTTGGAGTTTTCTTAGTGTTTTAAAAAATGAATCTTCAAAGAAAACCAGTTTGTCGATATACGGATTGTAACTTACTATATCTCGATGTTTTTCAGCAAGCAGATAATGCAATTGCGCGTTAGGATATGCCTGTCGTATTTTGGTAAAAAGAGAGGATGCAACAAGTACATCCCCCATAAATTTTTTCTGTATAACTAAGATTTTCATCTCTTTAGCTCTTAAACCGCTACGTTATTATCCCGTAAAGCATCATTTAATGATGTTTTTTTATCCGTAGATTCTTTACGTTTGCCGATAATCAAAGCACACGGAACCTGATATTCTCCTGCCGGAAACTTCTTCGTATAGGAACCTGGAATAACCACGGATCTCGCAGGAACTCTTCCTTTGATTTCAACAGGTTCATCTCCTGTAACATCAATAATTTTTGTGGAAGCCGTTAGCACCACATTCGCTCCCAATACCGCTTCTTTTTCCACATGAACGCCTTCTACAACAATGCAGCGAGAACCTACAAAAACATTATCTTCAATAATAACAGGTGCTGCTTGAAGAGGTTCCAAAACACCACCAATACCTACACCACCACTTAGATGTACATCTTTACCTATTTGTGCACAGCTACCTACCGTTGCCCAAGTATCGACCATTGTTCCCGAATCTACATAAGCACCAATATTCACATACGACGGCATCATGATGACTCCCGAAGCGACAAAACTGCCTTGTCTAGCTATCGCATGAGGTACCACTCGAACTCCTTTTTCAGCATAGTTCTTCTTCAAAGGAATTTTATCGTGAAACTCAAATGGTCCCACTTCGATGGTTTCCATTTTTTGAATTGGGAAATACATTACAACAGCTTTCTTTACCCATTCATTTACTTGCCAGCCGCCTTCTGTTGGTTCTGCAACTCGTAATTCACCTAAATCCAATTTTGCAATAACATCTCGAATTGCATTTTTACTCTCTTCATTTTGAAGCAAATCACGATTATCCCAAATTTGCTCGATTGTTTGTTGTAATGACATTTATTTTCTTTTCTTAAAATTTCTATTATAAAACACGAGTCGCGTGTAAATAGGCTTTATTCCAGTATTTTTCATTCAATGATGAAATAATCACCCCTTTTGACGTGGATGCATGAATGAATTTAACTTCACCATCATTTCCAATATCATGAACGATACCTACGTGCGAAACACGATCGCCACCACTCGTTGCAAAAAAAAGCAAATCACCAGGACGCGCATTTTTAATATCGATACGTTCGCCTGTTGCAGCCTGATCGGTTGATCTACGCGGTAAATTCAATTCATTTTCCTGAAAAACCTTAACCGTAAAACCAGAGCAGTCGAATCCCGAAGATGTACTCCCGCCAAATTTATAGGGAGCACCTAAATACTTTTCAGCATCCTTCAATAAACCCTTAACGGTACTGTCTACATTTCCTGAAAAACGAGAATCCAGTGTACGGATATCTGGAGTTTTTGCTACCGTTTTCGTAGGAATCTCACGGTTAACCACTGCAGGTTTTGAAGCTCCACAAGATACCAAAACTGCACTTGCAATGCCTATAAATACCGCTTTTGCCCACATTTTTTTTTGCGATTGTAAATGTACTAAAATTAGATTATCCATAGAAATTTAATTGAAGGTCTAAAAATAACAAACTTTACGAAAATCCAAAAAAATTTAAGAAATTTTAACTATACTATAACTATATAGTTAGATTACTAGAACATGATTCACTTTTTTTTCTATATTTGCTTTTCTACACTTTATGTTATGGCGAAATACAAAAGTCTTGTTGAATTAAGTGGAAGCATAGGCGACTTGGTTTTTTATACTCTAAACGGAACCCCCGTTGTTAGGAGAAAAAGTGGTTTCTCGAAAGAAGGATATCAAAACAATCCTAAATATCAGAAAGTACGTGAAAACAGTCAGGAATTCGGACATTGCTCCAAATCAGGCAAGCTGATTCGGCAAACACTTGATGCATTTATTGGGAATTGTGAAGACAAGTACATGTATCAAAAATTCGCCAAGGTAATGACGCAAATCAAGGATTTGGACGTAAAAAACGAAAAAGGAAAACGACGAATCGAAGTAGGCCTCGAAAATCCGAAAGCCTATACACTCCTGTCTGGTTTCACATTTGGTAAATTTCCAAGACCTGAAGACGTTTCTCTTGACCATGCTTTTTTTACCAAAACATTGCAATTTAAATCAAAGCCTGTAGGAACTTCGGTGCAACTTCTCACGATGAAACCTGACCTTGTGAAACTATCGATGGATTTTAAAGAGCAAACTTTGGACATTGTACCGAAGAAACTGGTTTATGAATTTGACAGCAATTACGGGGATGATGATGCGCCCCTACTCTATTTCTGTATCATTAAAAACAAGGAAGATGTTCTACAAGCGGGTTTTCTAGCCTAAAATGGTTGCACACACCTTAAAATTTGGCTTGTACTAAGAAAATTAGGAAATTTGCAAATACGAATTCCCCCAATTTTTCAATGAGAGAGAAAGCCGTATATCATAAATTTTTCCGAAAAGAATTTTTAAATTTTTTCAAACTCAAAAGCAATGCTAAAAGTTGGCATATCCCTATTCTAGCAGGGCTTTCCGTAGGCATTCCATTGTTAACGGGATATTATTTTGACTCGATAAGCTCTGGGCTTACTGCGAGTTTGGCCGGCTTAGTTATTTTGTACATTCCCACATCGGGAAATCTTTTCGAAATTATGACCAAAATGTTTGTGTGCTCATTTGGCATGATTGCATCATACACGTTGGCGTTATTTTTTAGTTTTTATGATGTAACTGCTGTTTTAAGATTTGGACTAATTTCCGGACTGGTGTACTTCGTAAATCGATTTTTCATTCAAAAACCTCCTGGCAGTTTCTTTTTTATTATGATTGCTTCGATGGCAGTTTCTGTTCCTCATGAGTTGGATTCAATACCACGTCTTGTCGGGCTTTTTTCTTTAGGAACATTTACGGCTTGCCTTTTAGTACTGCTGTACAGCATTCTTTTCTTACCCAAAGTTTTAAAAACACGATTCAACACCCAATTTAAAATAAACCCCTATGTTGATTTAAAAGAAGTGATGGTAATTGCCGTGTTTATGATGCTTTCAGTACTTATAGGAAAGTTTTTTCAATTGGACTATCCGTATTGGATTCCCATATCCTGTTTAGCAGTACTGCAGGGCGTTAATCAATATTCCATTTGGAAACGCGGACTGCATCGAATATTGGGAACGCTTATTGGAATGGGTATCGTTTGGCTCATATTCAGCTGGACCCATTCCGCTTTGGTATTGTGCATCTGCATTATTTTTCTGCAAATACTTGTGGAATTATTAATAGCGAGGCATTATGCGTTAACGGTGGTTTTTTTAACACCG
>JAYRQH010000041.1:0-5773 GCA_041910715.1 Bergeyella sp. | reverse complement strand
GTAGCGAAGACGGGAATTGAACCCGTGACCTCAGGGTTATGAATCCTGCGCTCTAACCATCTGAGCTACCTCGCCGTTTTGGTGGTGCAAATATAAAAAATATCTTTTGATCACCAAATTATTTTACACCTAAAAATTCTAAAACATCTTTAGACATATTCGGTTTAGCTATTATCTTGTTATTCGCATCCAATACAAAATAACTTGGAGTAGCATGTACGTTGTATTTTTCTGCATAACTGCTGTACCAGCCTTTTAATTCGGAACTGCTAATCCACGGATAGTTTTTTGCTTTATTGCGATAGGCCTGCTCTTCGGAATCAAATGAGAAACCAATAATTTCAATATTTGCCGCTTTCAGTTTTTGGTATACGGGTATAAAATTAGGTAAGTCAGTCTCACAATGCGAACATGTTGACGACCAAAAAACAATAACTTTCTTGGCAGCCTTTACAGCGTAAATTGACTTCGCGTTGGTGTTAATAGGGTTTTCTAGATTAGAATCCGCAAACACAGCTCCTAGATTTACAGCATCATTAGTTTTAATGGTGCTAGTCAACCTTGAGTTAATCTCACATTTTAGGTTTTTAGCTTGATTTAGATATTTCTCCTTTAATGACGTCATCGAGTAGACATCGAAAATGTCAATTAGTTCAGATAAAACCGTTTGCCCACGAGATGTTTCCACATTTACTGCAGCTAATAATTTATCCACTTTTGCATCATTAGTTTCCGAACTTTTGTTATTTAAATAGCGCAATAACACTGGTCTTAACAATGACGAGGTCTCAAGCATCTCATTTGAGTTGGAAATAAAACGGATGATATCGTCGTCTGAAACAGTCGTATTTTGAGTGCCCTCCACGAACTTTCCGTAGTTTGTTACGTAATATGATACAAAAGGATTTTGATCCGTATTAATCGTAGATTTGGCGGCTGACAAATTCTGAATTTCCTTTTCCATAGCGCTAAAGAAAGGATCCGATGGCTTATAGTATTCCATTATTTGATATAAAGCAGGTAGAATGTATTGTTTTTTACGTTCATTATCCTGAACATCATTCATCAGTTTGTTGCTGGTGTCTTTGTAGACAATCTCTCCCACTTTACCCCCAGAAACTTTAACATCCAAATTGACATCTTTGTTTTCTGAAATAAAATTGATGGCATAACTGTTTTGAGGAAAGAAAAGCTTCATCATACCTACATACCTTTTAGGCACCGCATAGCTGAAGGTATCGCCTTTGAGATTTAATTTTGATACCAAAATATCCTTTGACCCATCTAAAGAATAAAGATAAGCCTCATTACCAACAGAACCTCCCGAAATCTTTGCGGTTACATTAGATTGAGCTGAAATACCTATGGAAGCTACCAAAAGAGGTAGTATCAGAAAATGTTTGTTTTTCATACGATTAGTTTTTAAAAAAAACTCACTGCTACGCAGTGAGTTTGCAATTTATATTTTAATACGTGATTACGCAACTTTTGATTGTTTTTTTCTAACAAAGTAAACAACCATCAGAACTGCAACCACAATCAGGACTATTAAATACCCATCAACTGAGGACGCAGCTGCTTCTGGACCATCTCCATTTCCCCATCCACCCGGTGGCGGAGGACCTGAGCCGCCAGGTTGTGCATAAATTGAATTTAAATTACCCAAAAGCACACCTAATGAGCAAACTAAAATTTTTAAATATTTTTTCATTCTCATTGTGTTTTTATTTACTTATAACCTTAGCATCTGCAGTCCTTCCATCATCTGAAAAAATTTTAACGACGTAAAATCCTTTTATTGAACTTTTTGACAGTGCCAAATTAAATGGAGATGAAGTCTTAATATTTTTCTTGGAAATCACTAATCTTCCACTGGCATCATACACCCAAATGTCAGCCTGTTTCCATGTTGGATCAAATAGCACAACGTGATCACCCAAACTTGGGTCATATACAACAAACGTTTTTGATGGCACAATCGCATCTCCTGTATTGAGTGTTCCATCATTAGATGGTGCCCCATAATATAGGTCAAATTCTGTATTACCAGACACTACACCCACAAATTCACTCATATTTTTAATACTAGCCAACTCACCAGATGCGGGTTTAATATAGAAAGACTCATTGGTTGATAATTTTTCAACTCCTTCGTCTAACAAAACACCATCTTCTTTAATCTCGAATTTCAATTTGGTAATCTCAGGCAAGTTACCAGTAGAATCATAATATTTTACCAATTTTACGTTTTTGCCAAAGAAATCTTTTTCATTTGCCTCATTGATATATAACCAATAATGATTGGTAAAATTGTAATCGTAACCTCCTTCTATAGGTTTTTCTTCATAAGTTCCTAAAACACCTGAATAATTAATAATCTGAGTCAAAGCTTCCGTAGAGTTTCCAGTCACAGAACTTCCTGATACAACATAATATGTTCTTGCAATCTCCTGATTATCATTATCCAAACCAATAACGGCTAATTGTTTTACCGTTGAACCACTTGTTGTTTTAGCAAACTTTGAAGTTGGACTTGATGTATTCGTCGTATTTCTATGCTTATACTCTAACGATCGATACGGTCTTAAATCCAAATCAGGCGAGTCACCTGAAAGTTTAAATTTGAAAGTACCTGTCGGTCGAATCATGAGACGCTCAACATCACCAACTGCCACATTCCCCTGATAGGTTACAAATTTATAAGAGCCCGTAGTGGTCCCCACATTTGCCTTATAAACCACGTTTGAAGGTTCAAAACGAATTGCAATTAGGTTAGGAATATCCTTCTTAATATCACTAAAATCTAAATTTGTGAGAAAGGGATTCGCGTATTGGTAAATATTTTTACCGTAATCACCAGTCCACATGTTAGTTGCAGACTTGTTAGAAAAATCTCCCCAGTATGAGTTGTAATAACCATTGTATTCATTAGTACCTCTACCGCCTCCGCCAAAATTAATGCCAGCGCCAGCGCCCGACAATTTGATTCTATAATTATCCACATCAACATCAGAAACTGGTCTTCCGTTCATACTTCTGACAGAACTTCCAAAATTGAAGGGAGCTTTTGTTCCTAATGAATAATACGTTGTTGGAACAATTTTAAAAGGCTTGATTGAGTTTGCAGATAATACCCCTGAACCCAGGTTAACAGTAAGAGGATTGATCATATCAAAGACAACACGATCATTATTCCAAACCAGAATTTCATTTTCTGACCTTCTAACAGTAGTAAATGGTTTTATTTCCGCTAGAGATGAGGCAACCTTATTAAAAAAAGGTATTCCACTTTGCTGATAACTTCCATGAGTAGCGGCTCTGAAATTTTGGGTAACGATTCCTACGAGATTTGCCTGCGGAATACCTTTAATCAACAACTGCCCATAGGTATAAGCAGCGTTAACAGTGGCAGGTGGATTCCAGACCGTATATTGATCTTGTTCATTGACCATGTTGACAATATTTCCACCATTATCGGAAATCGCTTTGTCACCTCCGCCTGAATTAATAGTTGCAACTTTATCAGCACTTGTACCATCAATAATGACGCTCCCGTGATTTTCAAGCTTACCATCCTCTTTCGTTTGCAGTCCTCCACCATTATATACTAGTGCTCCTTTGCCCACATACAGAATACCCGTTCTGTCCACATGTGTCAGCGGAGCATTTTGTGCTTGCACGGTATAAGATAACAATAGTATGCCTATAGTTAATAAATTTTTTTTCATCTGTATAATATTTGCGTTTAAACAAATCTTTTATAAGATGCAAATTTATAACTATTTTTCAATAATACAAATTTAATTTCCTGTACGCTACCGCTTAGAGTTGGATAACTTGCTGATCGCCAATATTGAACATGAAATCTTCCAATCGTTTTTCGGTCGTTCCGCGCAGTCCTCGTGCCCCCAATCCCTTCTCCATTGTCTCCTCAACAATGCTCTCAATAGCCTGTTCGGAAAACTTCAATTCGATTCCGTCCATTTTGAAGAGCTCCACAAACTGATTTACGATGGAGTTTCTCGGTTCCGTCATAATACGCATCATGGTTTCTTTAGTAAGTTTGTCTAAGTAGGTGATAATTGGGAAACGTCCTAAGAGTTCAGGAATTAATCCAAAACGTTTTAAATCAAGCGCATTAATCTGACTTAAAATATCATCGTCTTGATCTTTTTTATTCAATTTATCGGCGCTGAAACCTATAGCTTGCTTGTTTAATCTTCGCTCAATAATGTCTTTCATTCCGTCAAAAGCTCCACCCGCAATAAAGAGGATATTTTGTGTATTTACCTGGATGTATTTCTGGTCTGGATGCTTTCTTCCTCCCTGTGGCGGAACATTTACAATGCTTCCTTCTAAAAGTTTAAGCAAGCCTTGCTGCACACCTTCACCCGAAACATCACGTGTAATACTAGGATTGTCGGATTTTCTCGCAATTTTATCTATTTCATCAATGAAAACGATCCCTCGTTCTGCCTTCTGCACATCATAGTCAGCAACCATCAATAAACGGGAAAGGATACTCTCAACATCTTCTCCCACATAACCTGCTTCGGTAAGAATAGTGGCATCCACAATACAGAAAGGCACGTTTAGTTCGCGCGCAATAGTTTTAGCCAACAACGTTTTTCCTGTTCCCGTCTCACCGATCATAATGATATTGGACTTCTCGATTTCCACTTCGCGGTTTTCATCCTCAGAATGTAAAAGTCTCTTATAATGATTGTATACTGCGATAGAAAGCTGCTTTTTGGCCTGTTCTTGACCAATACCATACTGATCTAAAAACGACTTGATTTCTTTGGGCTTTTTCAACTCGTCCAGATTAGATGCTGAATGCGTTGGAGATGCCGATGCGCTATCTTTTACAATAGCATGTGCCTGCTCAATACAGTTTTCACAGATAAATCCGTTTTGGCCTGACACAAGCATTTGTACTTCATTTCTATTTCTACCGCAAAACGAACATTGGTTAGAATTCATATAGTGTAGTCTCTTTTTTAATATTAGGTATAAAAAAACTTTGTCAAAGTATTTACTTTGACAAAGCCTTTTTTAAGCATTTTTAATCTTTTCAAGAATATGTTGATATTCTTCTGGGGTGAACTTCAAGCGTTCGTTTTTAAAATTCATATCCTCCATTTTGGAAATCGGAATGAGGTGGATGTGTGCGTGAGGAACTTCTAATCCTACGACCGCGACCGCAATTCGTTTATCGGGATATGCTTTCTTCATTTTCTGAGCTACTTGCTGTGCAAAAGCCCACAGTTCTTTGTAGTTTTCCGAATCGATATCAAAAATAAAATCCTCCTCTTCTTTCGGGATTACCAAGGTATGACCTTCTACTAAAGGCATGGCGTCGAGAAATGATAAAAACTGATCATTTTCCGCCACTTTATACGCCGGAATCTCGCCTTGTACTATTTTTGTGAAGATGGAACTCATTTTTGAATGATTTCTTTTGTTTTACAATGCAAATTTAAAGCGAAATTTCTAAAACTTCAAAAGAAAGTTTGTTACCATTTGGCAAAACAACATCTGCAACTTCGCCAACAGTTTTTCCTAAAAGACCTTTTGCAATAGGTGTATTAACTGAAATTTTTCCAGCTTTCAAATCACTTTCGTTATCAGGAACAAGCGTAAATTTTTGTTCTTGATTGGTAGTTCTATTTTTTAGGCGTACGGTCATTAGAATCGATACCTTGGAAGTATCCAATTGGGACTCGTCAATCACTTTAGAAGAAGCAATTGCATCTTTCAGTTTAGAAATTTT
>JAYRQH010000040.1:0-4114 GCA_041910715.1 Bergeyella sp. | reverse complement strand
TTAATTTTATCAAATTCCTGGTGAAAATTTGGGTGTGCTGTAGATGGCCAAATACTTTTTACCATCAACAAGTACAAAATCATACTCAAACTTTGGATTATCGATAATCGAATATTGAGCAGGGATTTTGGTACCATCCAAATAAATGGGTTGCAAAGTATCAAATTGGTATTTTTTGTTTAAATCTTGAACCGACTGGCTTTTCAGCGGTGCCGAATCCTTCTTCAATTTAACGATTAACACGCCGGAAACCGTAGCATCAAATAGATTTTTATGTTCTGCAGGAATTTCTTTGGGTTGAGTAAAAACCACTACAGACTCGATATTTTCAGTATATAGATCGACCAAACGTGAGTTTGTTGCAATGCTATTATTGATAAGGTAAATCGTTTTTTTAGCATTCAAAACTTTGACACTTTGATATTTTCTTTGAGCATTATCTCTTGCGGACGTACCTTTAAAATCGTTTTTCAGATCCTGGGCAAAAACCAAAACTGAAAAAACACCCAATATAAAACTCATTCCTTTTTTCATTGCGTTTATTTTTACCAAATATAGTATTTATTCTGATTTCACAACCGGTGTTCTTTCCGATATTCCATTGGCGTTAAACGCTTCTATTTGAAAGTAATATGAATCAACTCGGTCGGCGCCTGTCCAAAAATATTCATTCTTACCGTACACCATGATACTTCCGTACAATTTGTCCGGATCTTTACCAAAATAAATAACGTATCCATCTGCTGCTATGTTCTGTCGCCACTTCATCCAAATACTTCTGCGCTCACCGAATTTCTTTGGATCAGCACGAAGCGGAATAAAATCTTCTACCATTTTTGGAGCGGAACCTCCACCCTTTCCGAACACTCGAAAACCGCTCAATGCAAATTTTCCGGTAGGCATTTTCAGATTTTCCATTTTCAGGAATCGTGCTTTTGATGGCTTTTCCAGTTCGATATAGTCATGCGGAACGTCTTTTTGATTTTTGGATTTATCAACAATCACCTTCCAATTTTTACCATCATTGGAGCCATAAATTTTGTATTGATGCATCTTCCCTAAAGTTTTACCCATAAATTCAACATCTTGATCGGCGTAATTTATTTGGATGGCATTAATTGTGGACACTTCACCTAAATCCGTCTGAAACCATTCCCCTGCATTTCCGGATTTGGCGCTCCAATAGGTTTTGATATCCTCATCTACTGCATAATTGGAATGATAGCCGCCCAGTGTGGATGAAACCTGCACCGGCTTGTTGTAATTGAGAAGCATCCATCCTGTGAACAATCCCTTTGTGAAATCTTTGCCTTGCGCATATTGAGGCAATAAAGTAGGATAATCTCCATATGCTGTGTTGCTATACATCACATCATCTTTATCAAATCCTGCAGGCCAAATTCCGAGTCGACGCTCAAAATTATTTTTAGTAGAAATAAATATAGTGGAGATATGCCAGTAGTTATCGTAATTATCCTGAAAAGTTGCCCCATGGCCAGCGCCACGAGCAAAACCTCCTGGTTTATAAGAAAACGGATTATGCTTCTGATACTCATAGCCTTCGAGCGGATTTTTGCTCACATAAACACCATCTGCATAGCCACTAAACTCGGTTGCTGGCGCACCATACTGCATATAGTATTTGCCATTATGTTTGGTAACCCAAGCCCCTTCGGTAAAGGGTTGTAAGAAAACATTGTCATTATATTCGCCAAAACGTTCCCAGCCATGATCTTCTGGTTTAAGTTTTATGATAGGCTTTACAAAACCTTCGGATTGAAGTGTTTTGGTTTTTACTTCGGTCCCTAGAAGCGGCCATTCATTGCTGGAACCCCAATACAAATAGAGCTTGTCTTTATCTTCATCGTAATGAAATGCGGGATCCCACGCACCCACTTTCAAGGTATCCACGGCGATTTTCCAATCATCAACTGTCGGATTGGTGCTTTTCCAAATTGGAAAATCCTGTTCCCAAGTAGAGCCATAAACATATAACGTATCCTTCATCGCCCAAACGGCAGGCGCATTGAGGTCATGAATGTATTTGTTGTCACGCAGAAATTTACGTTTTACAAAAGTCCAGTTTAGCATATCATCACTATGCCAATACCCTTCTTGATTCGTCGAAAACAGGAATAGTTTTTTCTTAAAATTAACAATAACCGGATCGGCGGTAGCACGATGTTTACCTTGTTTTGAGAACGCCTCAAAAGGCGTATAACCATAATCAATATTAATGGGGTTGCAGTAAGTTTTCTGTTGCGCAAATGCCAATGATGAAACCAAAGTAAAAGCTGAAATCCACCGAATTTTAAATTTCATAAACACACAATTTAGCTTATAAAATTAGAAAATTAAAACCAAAAAGACGCGTGATTTGCGTTTTGAAATCAACGTTCATTTCGTATCTTTGTGGGCATTACGAATTTAATAAAAGGAAGAATGAAATTTTTTATTGACACAGCGAATCTCGAACAAATTAAAGAGGCTCGTGATTTAGGTATTTTAGATGGAGTAACAACCAATCCGTCACTGATGGCAAAAGAAGGAATCAGTGGTGCGGAGGCCATCAAAAACCACTACAAAGCCATTTGCGATTTGGTAGATGGAGCAATATCTGCGGAGGTACTTTCGACCACCTACGAAGAAATGATTAAAGAAGGCGACGAGCTGGCTGCTATTCACCCAAATATCGTCGTGAAAATCCCGATGATTAAGGACGGAATTAAGGCTTTAAAATACTTTTCGGACAAAGGCATTAAAACAAATTGTACCCTTATTTTCTCGGCAGGACAAGCATTGTTAGCTGCAAAAGCTGGGGCTACGTATGTCTCTCCTTTCCTGGGAAGATTAGATGATATTTCTACAGATGGATTGGCACTTATCGAAGACATCCGAATCATTTACGATAATTATGGATACGATACGGAGATTTTGGCAGCTTCCATCCGTCACTCGATGCATATAATCAATTGTGCAAAAATTGGAGCTGATGTAATTACGTCACCGCTTCCTCCGATTTTATCTTTGTTGAATCATCCTTTGACGGACAAAGGTTTGGATCAGTTTATCGCCGACTCTAAGAAATTAGCCTAAAAAAACTCTTTTAAAACAAAAAACCCTGAATTATCAGGGTTTTTTTATTGTTTTAGCAAGTCCAAATCAATTGGGTTGAGATCGGAAAGCTTTCTTGTCTTTGCAGCTTCATTATCTCTTCGCTCTATTTCCTTTATATCAACTTCTTTTCCGTTTTCAAACATACGCACTGATGCTTTCATACCCGAAACTGATTCTGCACTGATCAGTCGCATTGCTTTTCCGGGATCGAGATAGTTATCCTGGAACTCCTTTTTAAACTTATCGTAGTTTATTTTAATCAATTTATTTTTCTTGATTTCAGCAATTGAAAATTTATTTTTCACACCTTCCAATTCGAATGTATAATCGTTGTTTATATCTGAAATTTTCACGATGAGGCCAGGGAGACCATGAAAAACGTATGGCCCATCTTGCACTGGAATATCCGTTGTAAACCATGCCGTCCACTCTCTTCCCAGATAAGAAGCCGTTGCTTTTTGACACTGCCACTCGCCAATTTTTTGCTTTTCTGGAAGCATTTTCCATTCTGGCTTTCGCTTTTCTTGATATTCAAACAAGTTAGATCCTAGCCGATCCATTACGGTAATATCGTAACTTGGGTAGTTTTTAAAAACGGTTGCAGAAAAAGTTCCCATTTTCACTCCTCGGAAGTCCAAATTGAAATTTCCTGTTCCTTTTGCTTTCTGAACACTAGCGGTAATCGTAGAATCTGCTCTTATTTTATCTTCGTTATAAAATACCGAACCTTCCTTGGAGACCACCAAAGAAACCTGTTCCTCCACAGCTTTAGCACTTTCTTTATCCGACTTATTAACGGTTAGTTTATAGGTATATTTTTGATTTTGGGCAAAACTGAAAACTGCCACCATACAGGCAATTAGTAACGATAGGTGTTTCATAGATGTATTTTTTTTAAATAAGGGACTTGTTAATTGCTTGTAAAGTCTTATTGATACAGATTGGGTTCTATCTTATTATTGTCACGCTTAATCCTTTCTTTGGCATCTTCCTCCAT